>CAZUFB010000010.1:0-40127 GCA_964619775.1 uncultured Coriobacteriaceae bacterium | reverse complement strand
TCGGCGTCGCCGCGGCGCTCATGGAGTCGCCCGACGTGGTCGTGCTCGACGAGCCGACCAACGCCCTGGACGCCGAGGGCGTCCGGATGGTGCGCCGCGAGGTCGGCGCGGCCCGCGCGCGGGGGGCCGCCGTCGTCCTCGCCTGCCACGACGCGGGCGTGCTGCGCGACCTGTCGGACGAGGTCTGGTACCTGGCGGAGGGCCACGTCGACGGGCACGAGGTGCTGACCGCCCGCGGCGGCGGCGAGGGGGCGCGCGATGGCCGCTAGGTCGGGCGGCGCCGGCGGGGCGGGGCGCGCCCCGTCGCGCAGGGGCCTCGTCGCGGGAGCGCTGGGCGTCGCCGCGGCCGCCTTCGCCGCACGCGTCCGGTGGGTCAACGCCAACGCCTTCGACTACCCCGAGCGGCGCCACGCCGTGGGCGAGTGGGTCGACCTCGACGGGGCGTTCGCCGTCTACTCGGCGTGGGAGGACACGAAGGGCTACTCCCTGTGCGTCCAAGACGCGCAGGTCATGTCGCGCGCCGAGTACGTCGAGCGCCACGCCCACGACCCGTCGGGCGTCGAGGCGACCGCCCACGACGACGTCCCCAGCGTGCTGTGCGTGACCCTGGCCATGCGCAACCGGGGAAACCCCGCGGGCGGCATCGACCTCTACGACATGGCCCTCGTCCCCGAGGGGCAGATCCGCGCGATGCGGTACCATACCGGCCTGTGGGCCACGTCCAACAAGAACGTCACCGAGGACATGTACTCGTTCAGCCTCTTCGAGGACTCGGAGTACACGGCGCAGGTCCCCTACATCCTCTACGGCGAGCAAGACGAGGAGTTCCGGCAGGAGATACGCGCCCGGCGCTTCACCTTCACCGTGTCGAACGCCCCCGTGCGCAACGTCATCGACATCGAGATCGCCTAGACGAAGGCGTGGCGTACACCGAGAACCATCGCCCTCGCCGGCGGTGCGGGCTTACAGGTCAAGCAGGGCGCGTCGGGCGTCGTCTTCGTACTCGCTGCGCGCGCAGAACAGCACCGTGTCGCCGGGCATGAGGATGGTACGGCCGTTGACGGTGTCGAACTCGTCGCCGCGCGCCACGGCCACAAGCACGGTGGACGGCGGCAGGTCGAGCTCGCTCACGCGGCGGCCCCCGTCGGCGCGCAAGGTGGCGGAGTTGGGGATCTCGACCTCGATCATGGCGAACTCGCCGTGCTTGAGCGACAGCACGGCACGCGAGCTGGAGGAGGAAATCTCCTCCTCCAGCATGCGCGCCACCACGCTGGTAGAGCTGACGACCCGTATGCCGAGGCTTGCAAAGATGCGCTCGTTGCGGGGGTTGTTCACACGCGCCACGATGCGCGGCACGCCGAAGAGCGTCTTGGAGATCTCGCAGGCGGCAAGGTTGTTGTCGTCCTGGCCGGTGAGGGCGCAGAGAAAGTCGGCGTCCTCGATGCCGGCCTCGCGCAGGGAACTGGCATCGCAGCAGCTTCCCTGCACCAC
The DNA here is from genome assembly GCA_964619775.1 of uncultured Coriobacteriaceae bacterium. Taxonomy (GTDB): domain Bacteria; phylum Actinomycetota; class Coriobacteriia; order Coriobacteriales; family UMGS124; genus CAZUFB01. The sequence goes on along the minus strand of CAZUFB010000010.1, from coordinate 38,636 downwards.
AAGCAGCCGGCCTTTGAGGATGTGCGCGAGCTGGTCGGAGCGCTCCTCGCCTTTTTCGATGAGGGCGACCTCATGGCCCGACGACAGCAGGGAACGCGCCACGATCTCGCCGACCTTGCCCCCGCCGCCGATGACGAAGTACATCCTTACTTCACCTCGCCCTTCATGTAGGGCGCCAACGCCTCGAGGGCGTCGGTGCGCGCCACGGCCAGCACGCTGTCCCCATCGTGCAAAAACATGTTGGGCGCCGCCATGAACGACTTGCCGTCGTGCTCGAACAGCGACACGTCGACTTCGCCGAGCTCCTCGAGGTCGCGCACGTGCATGACGCCGGACGGCAGGTGGAGCGTGAAGGTGAGGACCTCGTAGGAGCCGAAGGTGTCGATGTGGTGGGCGCGCCGGGCGCGGATTTTGGAGGAGATGCCCTCGGCCACAAGCTCGGTGTCGCAGATGTAGTCAAGGCCGAGCTGCTGGTAGAGTTCGAGCCACTCGGGGTTGATGAGGCGCGTGATGACGTGGGGCACCCCGTAGAGCAGGCTCGCCACGCGCGACGCCATGAGGTTGGTGCTGTCGGAGCTGGTGACGGCGGCAAAGGCGTCGCACATGTCGACGCCGGCGTCGCGCAGCACGTCCTCGTCGAAGCCCTGGCCTGTAATTTTGCGTCCTTGGAACTCTCCTCCTAGACGTGCGAAGGCCGCCCCGTCGACGTCGACGACGGTCACCTCGTCGTCGGACGCGTCGAGCAGCCGGGCAAGGCTCGCGCCTACGCGGCCGCACCCCACGATGACGATGTTCAACCGCGCCCACCTTCCGATGTCCGCATGCCGCCCTCAATGGCAAACGCCCCGCCGAACGCGGCGGGGCGTTGGGACGGTCGTCGCTCAGGCGCCCAAACCTCTCGCAGGGCTAGGCGTTCTTGATGACCTCGACCAAGATGTCGACGATGTCGTCGATCATCGACGTGTCCACCTTCTCGGGGGTGTCGCCGGTCCAGCGGGCATGCGCGGGCACGCCGTTCTTCACGCCCGACACCGTGACCGCGCGGCAGCCTTGCCGCAAAAGGGGTGTGGCCTCGGTGTCGCGCCAGGCCATGCGGGTCAGCGCGAGCGGGCGGTTGATACCAAGCGACGCCGCGCCGAAGAGGTTCACCAGACGGTGGTCGGCCTTGACGCGACGGCGCCCGTCGCCCTCTTCGAGCACGAGCGACTGGCGGCCGGCGCCGATGCATTCGATGTTGACGAAGTACGCCCCGCGCAGCTCGGTACGGTAGGTCTTGAGGAAGTCCTCCACACCGGCATGGTCGGCCTCGCTCGCACCGGTAAGCACGAACCAAATCTCGTGCGCGATGAGCTCGCGGTCGCCCAAGGTCATCGCGGCGCGCCGCGCCTCGGACGCGGCGTCGGCATCGGAGTCGCGGCGGCTCGATGCGCGGCGGGAGCGGGCCGCGCCGCCTTGCCAGCGCGGGCTGTTGCCGGGCGCGGGGGCGGCTCCGACCTCCTGGTCGTCGTTGAAGTGGTCCCACGAGCCGATCTTGCGGCCGTTCGTCTTGGCGTCGAAGTTCTCGTCGAGACCGAGCCAGTCGTTGAAGGACTGCTCCTGCATCTCGGCCTGCATGCGCGCAGCCTGGTGGCTGATGCGGCCCTGGTGTCCCTTCTTGTTCCTGCGGGCACGCTTGGGAGCCTCGGTGATCTCGGGGCTAAAGCCGTCCAGCGCGCGATGGCGCTCGTATTCGAGCATCGCGGGGGTCACGGTCTGGTGCGTGCCCGTCTCAAAGTCGAGCCCGGAGAAATCGTCGGGGTTGTAGTTGCCCACCGGCTCGATGCTCGACACGCTGAACGGGTCGACGGCGGCGACCGCGGGGTCGGGGATGTCGCTCAGGATGCGACGGCCCGCCGAAACGGGACGAAAGCTCGACGTGCCCCACATGGGGTCGTTCACCACCGACGCGGAGGCCGAGTCGAAGTCGTCGTTAAAGAACGAGCTGGACGCGGCGGCCGACTGGGCAGCCACGTCGGGCGGGATGTTGCTCGTCGAGTTGAGCAGCTCGGCGTCGTAGTCGTCCGACGAGGTGATGACGCGGAACGGCTGCTGGTAGGCCGCAGGCTGCGGTGCCTGCGGGGCATAGTCGGCCTGCCGGTGGGGCTCGAACGAGGCCTGGGCCTCCTCCGGTTGCGGGGCAGGTGCGGGGGCCTTCTCGGACACGGGAGCCATAAGCGAGGTTGCGCCGGCCGCGGGGGCAGGCTGCGCCGGGACGTCGGCGTGGCTGCCCGACAGCGTGTTGGTACCCACGATGCCCGCCATGATGGCGTCGGCGGCGGCGTCTTTGATGGCCTCGGGGTCCTGGGGCAGGCTTGCGGCAAGTGCGGGTTGGGGAGCGGCTTTGGAGGCGACGGGCGCGGGTGCGAGGGTTTCTTCCGCTGCAGAAGGCTCGGCGCCGGCGGCGGAAGAAGCCTCGACCGCGGACATCATCACCGTGGCGCCGGGGATGGCCTCGTCGCCCTGCCCGGCAGCCTGGTCGGCCTGGCGGCTGTCGCTCGCGCGGCGCACGCGGACCACGCCGCTTTCAGACGCGGCGGGCGCGGACGGCTCGGGGGTCTCGTACTTGATGACGCAGGTCGCCGGCACGATGCCCAGAGAGCGCACGACCTCGATGCCGTAGCGCACCGGTTCCTTGGGACGGGCGGCCTCGCGGCGGGTGCGGCGGGTATGCGACGTGCGCGGCTCGCCGTCCTCGACGCGCCCGTCGCGCTCGACACGTTCGTCGCGCTCGACCGCAGGGCGCGAAGAGCGGCGGCGGTCCGACGCATGCACGTGGGCGTCCTCGCCTTCTTCCTCGTTGCGGCGTTCGGAGTCGACATGGCCCGTCTCCTCCTCCATAGCCTCGTAGAGGGCGTCGTTGGGGCCGAAGCCCGGGCCTTTCTCCAGCGGGCGCACGCGGTCGAGCAAGCCGAACAGGGCCGCGATGGACGCCTTGTTGTCGTTGGCGCCGACGGTAAACGGCATCGCAAAGCGCTGCAGGATGACGCAGACCGCCCATACGACGAGGACGGCCGACGAAACGACGGACAGCGCCCACGCGATGCTGTGGAGCACGGTGGGAACGGGCAGCATCTGGAAGAGCATGCCCACGACGTCCACACCCACGGCGACGGCCACGATAAAGCCGAGATAGGGACGGATATGCGAAAGCAGCGGGATCGCGAAGATGTCGGCACGCGGCGTGTCGTAGTGCGCGATTACGACGACCGGACGTGCCTTCTGGCCGTTGAGCGGCGAGGCGGCCGGATGGCGCGCCACGACGTTCTGGCTCGACCCCGAGGTGCCCAGGCGCGAGACCGTCTTGATGCCCAGGAACACCTCGAGGGCGTAGAGCGCGGCGAACACCGCGCCGACGACGAACATGACGATGGGGAGCACCCCGCCGGCGGCCACTCCCGACAGGATGCCGGCGATGCCGACGAGAGCCAGGCAGACGGCCTGGGGCACCTTGCCGAGCGACGAGTACCTGAAACTCTTGTTGGCGGTCTCGAGCCCGTGCTCGTGGAACACCTCCGAAAGCCCCTTGGCGGCCTGGCCCTCCTCGCGGGTACCGGCAGGGGCGATGTCGAAGCTCCTGACGAGGTAGCGCATGGTATCCGAAGCGTCAGCCATACGAAGTTCCTCCAATAGTGCGGACAATAGCGGTAGTCCCGACGGTGCGGGGAGGAGATACGCGGTTCGTGCATACGGGGGTAAGTATACGACCGCCGCGCGCACGCCGTGTCTGACGCGGCATACCTTACCGAAAAAGGCCGAAAAACCTGCCTGTCACCCGTTAGGCGGCCGACGGGGCCTCGGGCACCCCGCCGTCTGTGCGGGATGCCCGGCGCCTGCGGATCCGGACGCGACGAAGCGCTGCTTTCTGCGGGGCGCCCTAGACCGCCTCGCTTTCGGCGGCCGCGCTGGAGTCGACCTCCTCCTCGGCACTCTCGACGCCTTCGGTGCCCTCGACGCCTTCGGCAGTCTCGGCGGCCTGGTCGGCGGAGTCGGTCGCGGCCACGTCGGTCAGCGAGGCTGTGTCGGTCAGCAAGACGGAGGAGGAGTCCGTGGAGCCGGATGTGATGCCCATCTCCTTGCTCGTGTCGGTAATGCCCAGGTAGTCGTTGAGGATCGCGTCGGCCTCCACGCAGGCGTCGCGCGCGGCGTCGTAGGCCTCGCGCTGGTCGGCCGTGGCGGCGGCGTAGGCGCTCGTCAGCAGTTCGGCGGCGGTTGCGGACACCTGCAGCGCGGCCTCCTGCTGGGCGGCGTCGGCCTGGTTGCATTGATCGACCACCGCGTTGGCCCCGTCGGCGTCGCCGTTGGCGATGCAGGTGTCGAACTGCAGCAGCAGGTTCACGTGGTTGAGGCGCGCGGTGAGGTAGTTTTCGAGCGCCGTGAGGTCCGCCGAGGAGAACGCCTCCTTGGCGGCCGCGACGCTGCTCTGCGCGTTGGCGATGGCGGTCACCGCGGCGTTGTCCGCCTCGACGGCGGCCCACATGTCGCCCTCCCCCGTCGTGCTGTACACGGTATAGATGTCGCGCGCCGCCTGCACGTTGGTGTTGGCCTCGTTGATGAAGGCGTAGGCCTGTTCGAGGTTCTCGAGGGCCGTGCTCACCGCGGAGTCGATCAAAAGCAGCTGGCGTCCGACGTCGAGCATCGAGCGGCGGGCCGAGATGGAGGCGAGCACGGCGTCGAGGGCCTCGACCTCTTCGTCGGAAAGCACGTCGCGGGCGTCCGATGCGCTGTCGGCAAGCTGCTCGGCCGAGCTGAGGCTGTTGGAGACGGTCGTGGACGACTCGAGCATGAGGTTGGAAAGCACCTCCGACGCCACGCCGGTGCTTATCTCGGCCGCGATGGCCGAGTCGAGCGGCACGATGACGTCGTCGGTGTCGCGCAGGATGTCGATCGCCTCGTCGATGGCCGTGCGCGCGTCGGCCGCCTGCTTGTAGCGAAGGCCTAAGAACGTGCCCACGGCCGCCAGGACCAGCACAACCACCACGACGATGGCGATGACGGCCGTGCGCCTGGGGACGACGTCGCCGAACGACATGTCGAGCAAGCGGCCCGACGAGGCCTCGACCTCCTGGATGGGGAACAGCCCGTCTCCCGAGCCTCCCGCCACGCCGGAACCAGAGCGTGCGTTGCGTGCGGCAACGAGGGGGTTGGCCGGCTGCGACGCCGCAGCGGGCTGTCGCTGCGAGGCGGCCGCATAGATCGCGGTGACGTCGGGACTTGCCGGGGACGACGGGGAGGTTCCCCCCGTGTACGGGGGATACGGGGTCTGCGTCGCGTAGGGAGACGGGTTTGCAGGCGCCGAGGCCTGCTGCGTGGGGGTGCCGAACGACGCGGGGCGCGACGCCGGCGTGAGGCTCGGCTGCTGGGGGGCCGACTGGGCAGACGATTGGATCTGCTCGGCGATGGCCAGGAAGATGTCGGTGTCGCTCGGCGACGCCGGCCTGTGCGAGGCAACAGGCTCGAACGGTGCGCTGGGAGTAGCCTGCGAACCGTTGGGAGGGTCCATCGGCAGCCCGAAGATGCTCTGAAGGGTGTCGTCGGGCTGCTGGGACAGGTGGGGAGCGCCGCCCGCATCCTCGACGTAGTCGAAAGACCCCTCATGGGAAGGTTGCTCGCCGCCCTGCGGCGGGGCGAAGTGGCTCCCCTCTCTGGTTTCGGCTGAAGTCATGTCGCGCTCCTTTTCTCGCATGTCGGCGTGCCATGCGTCATTCTGCTCGTTGTCGGCACCGGGCCGCCCGAAAGGCGGCGGGCTATCGTATCAGAGTATCATCGCATGATGAAGGAGCTGAGCGGCGCACCCCATGGAATAAGCCGCATTGTCTTTCCATTATGTTAACAAACCAAACCGCGTTTGGAGGGCACATGGACATGAACCCCGTTCCCGCACAGACAACGGGTGACGAGCGGCTGCTGCTGCTCGCGATCGCCCTCGACACCCGGGTGGGGCTCTCCTTCGAGGACGTCGTCCGCACAGGCCTGCTCGGCGACCCAGACGCCGTGAAGCCCGACACGCTGCGCCACACGTTTTTGCTTTACCGGCGCCAGCTTGAGGAGCTGGGCATCAGGGTGGTCGAGACGGGAGGCGGCGAGCCGCGCTACAAGGTGGACGCGCACCTTACCTACGCCGACCAGCAGGACGTAGACCTGACGCACGGCGAGGAGATGGAACTGGTGGCGCTGTTGACCTTCTACCTGGGCGGGTCGTCGGGAGGGTCGCACGCGCCCTATGCCACCGAGGTGCGCAAGGCGCGCGACAAGCTCGCTTCCGTAGCGGGGCTGGCGGGAGGGGCGGCGGGCCTGGAGGCCGCAGGCCCGGCAGGGACGGCACCGACAAACGCGGACAGGACGTCAGACAAGGTGCTCGGCGAGCTGCTGCGCGCCTACACCGACCAGGCGGCCGCCGTTTTTCGCTACACCAACGCCCGAGGAGCGTGCGAACAGCGCCGCGTCCACATCTACGGCATGTTCGAGCGCCGCGGGCACATCTACGTCGTCGGCCGCGACGCCTCATGCAAGGTTGGGGACGGCGGCACATGGCGCGACGCGGTCCGCGTCTTCCGCGACGACCGTATCGAGGCGCGTAGCGTCAAGGTCGACCCGCGCGACCGCTACGACGTTCCTTCCGACTTCGACGTGAACTCCTATATGCGTCTGCCGTTCCAGTACGGCCCCGAAAAGCCGTTCATCGCCCGGTTCGAGCCCCTTTCGGGACATACACCCCGGGAGTTTGACGCGCTGACGGCCAGAGGCGGCGCGTGGAAGACCGACGGAGGCGGACGCGCGGTATGGGAGGTCGAGGCGACCGACCTTGACGCCCTCGCGTCGTGGGCGGTGCAGGCGCTGGCCGAGGGCCTGGCGGCCCGGACACCGCAGCGTTTGGTGGACGCCCTGGCGGCAGGGCTTGAGAGGGCGGAGAAAACCCATGCCTAGAGAGTCGTCCGTCAGCGCGGCCGAGAAGATGCTGCGCGCGATCCGCCTCGTCAACGACCTGGCTACCGAAGGGGCACAGGACCGAGGGGAGCCCGCCGGCATACCCCTCGACGCGTTTGCGCGCATGCTCGGCCTGTCTCCCGCCGAAACGGAGCGCGTCATCCGCAAGATAAACCTCGGATGCGGCGACAGCCTTCCCGAGCTGCTCGTGGACTACGACCCCGACGCCCGCACCGTGACGCCCCGCACCGTGGGCGTGGCGTTCGAACGGCCGCTGCGCCTCTCCCCCGCCGAGGCGCGGGCGCTGCTCGCCGTCATCGACGCCTCGGGCATCGCCGACGGGCGCAGGTTGGCCGAGAAGATCGAGGGGGCCTTCCCTCCCATAGAGCCCACCCGCTTCAAGACCGTCCAGAACGCCGCACGCACCAAGGGCCTCGGGCCGTTGCTGCAGACGTTCACCGCCGCCGTGGGAGAGAGGCATGCGGTACGCCTGCGCTATCGGGGCGCGTCCGACCCGGACGCCCGCGAGCGCGTGGTCGAACCCTATGCCGTCACCTACGACGCCGAGGAGGGCATGTGGTATCTCGGGGCATGGTGCCGGGCCGCCGACGGATGGAGGACGTTTCGCCTCGACCGCATCGAGCAGGCCGACGACATCGGCGAAACCTTCGACGCCCGCGAGCGCGTAGGAACCGCCCCCTTCGGGCTCGACGGGGTCGACGACGCACCGCTGGCGATGCTCGCGGTGCACGACCCCTCGTCCGTCGTCGACGTCGAGGCGTGGCGCGGCCTCATGCGGGTCGAGTCCCCCCTGCCTTGGGACGCCCGCCGTCTGACCGACGACGACCTCGCGCGCGGCGGTTACCTGGCGGCGATCCCCTGGGTGCAGGGTTCGGACTGGCTTGCCCGCATGGTGGCGCAGACCTTCGGCGGCGTCGAGGCCGTGCGCCCCGCGGAGCTGCGCGCCGAGGTGGCCCGCACCGCCCGCGCGCTGAGAAAACGTCTGCAAAGTTAGTTGACGATGAGTCAGCAACGTGCTGACAGTCGGTAACGAAAAAGGCGGACAACCGAAGCTGCCCGCCTTCCCCCAAAACATGTGTCGTCGACATCCCCCTGATGCACTAACGAACCGAGAGACAGTATAAAACTAACCTGTTGGACATGCAACCTTTATTTTCCAGAAAAACCGCCATGGTCACCCGTTATGGCGAGGTTGCCCATTATTTTGAGAGTAATGGTGCTCCTGACCTGCTGTTTTGTTATCAAAAATTACTGACATAATGTAAATTCTAGGCTTTATGGCCCATGCGCCACGCACGAATCGCCTCACCCACCTGAGAAGCGGCGACACGGTCGTGGCGGCGCTTGGGCAGCGACGCCAGGAAAACCTTCCCGTACCACATCGTCGTAAGGCGCGGGTCGGCCAGCACAAGCACCCCGGTGTCGGTGGAGCTTCGGATGAGCCGTCCGGCCGCCTGCTTCGTCGAGAGGACCGACTCGGGCAGATCGTGGTTGCGCCAGGCGTCCTTGCCCTCGCGCAGCCGGCGCTCCTGCGACAGCGGGTCGGTCGGCGGGGTGAACGGCAAGCGCGGTATGACCACGCAGCGCAAGGTGTCGCCGCGCGCGTCGAAGCCTTCCCAGAACGACTTGAGCGCGAACAGCGAGCTGCTCGGCTCGGCAATGAAGTGCTCGCGCAGCCGGCGCACGTTGCCCCCGCGCGACTGGGCCGCCAGCTCAAGCCCATGCTGGGCCAGCTCGGGCTGCACCAGCTCGTACATGCGCTCCATCTCGCTGCGGTTCGTGAAGAGCGTGAGCACCGATCCCTCCATCGCCAGATGCACGTCGACGAGCAGCGGGGCAAGCGCTTCGAGGTAGGCGTCCTTCTGCTTGGAGGGGTCGGGCATGCCGTCCGCCACCACCACATGCATGTTGGCGTCGAAGTCGTAGCTCGAATCGAGCCGCAGGCTGCGGTAGGACCCGCGGTCGACGCGGTCGAGCCCCACCTCGTGCGCGAAGTGGTCGAACCTGTCGCCCACCGCGATGGTCGCCGAGGAATACACCACGCTCGAGGTCTCGGGGTACCACACGTCGGCCAGCTGGGCGCCCACGTCGATGCGCTCGGCCACGACCTCGTAGGCTTCAAAGCCGGTGCGCTGGGTAGCCGAGACCGAGTAGACGTAGCGCGTGTCGGTGCCGTCCAGCACCGTGCGCAGCGCTTCGTGGATGCAGGCCAGCTCGCCGGCCGCAGAGGTCAGCTCGCCGAGGCGGTCGAGCAGCCCTTGGTCCCCCGACGCCTCCTCGGTGATGGACTCCACGGCCTCCCGTGCGGCCTTGACGGCCTTCTCAAGAATCGACGCGAAGCCCGCGCCCGACTCCGCCACGCGCGCAAAGCCCGCGCTTGAGCGCAGGGTCGCGTCGAGCCACATCGTGTCGGTCTCGTAGGCCGATCCGCGGCCGCGGCGCTGTTTTCGGCAGAACGCCTTGAGGTCGTCGAAGAACAGGCCCGACGCGATGTTCGCCCGCGCGCACTCCGAGGCGGTCTTGGTGAGCAGGCCCATCATAAGCGTCGCACCCGGCTTGGAGCGCACCTCCTTGAAGAGGTTGCCGAGGGCGCCCGACGAAGAGCCTCCCATCACGTCGAACGCGGCGGCCACGTCGCGCGAGTTGGCGCGCAGGGCCCATTGGCGGCGGGCTTCCTGCTCGGCGGAGTGGGCCTCGTCCACAATCCAATAGCGCACGGGGGGCAGCACCTCTATGTCGCTGCCGACCTGGCGGAACAGCAGCGAATGGTTGGTCACCACGACGTCGCAGGAGGCGGCGCGGCGGCGGGCCAGGTGCAGGAAGCACCGGTTGGGAAAGAACGGGCAGCGGCGCTTCTGGCACTCGGCCGCGGTGCTCGTAAAGTCGGAGCGCTGGACCTTCCCCCAGCGGATACCAAGGTAGTTGATGTCGCCGTAGGCGCTCTGCGACGCATACGCCATAATGGCGGCAAGGGCGTTGAGCAGGTCCTCGCTCGGGGCCGGAAACCTCGCCTTGGAACCGGCGGCCTGTACGTCTTCCTCCCCTTGGTCCTCGTCCTGCGGCCGGGCCGCCTTGCCGAGACCCAGGCGTGCAAGACGGTTCACCTTGCGCAGGCAGGGGTAGTTGTCGAACCCTTTGAGCGCCGTGTAGGACAGCGGCTTGTCGAGCGACGAGGACAGCAGCGGCAGCTCGCGGTTGATGAGCTGGTCGGTAAGGGCGTTGGTTTTGGTGGCGATGCCAACCGTTATCTCGTTGCGCTGGGCGAGCAGGGCCGCCGGCATGAGATAGGCGATGGACTTGCCGACGCCCGTGCCCGCCTCGATCGCCACGTAGTTCCCCGCCTCGAACGCATGGGCCACCTCGCGGGCCATCTGCACCTGTTCGGCGCGCGGCTCGTAGTCGTCGTACATGCGCCCCACGATCCCGTCCGCCGAGAACTGCCCGGCCACTTGGTCGGGCGTGGGGAAGCGCATGGGGACGTCAAGGGCAAACGCATCGCGGCGCGGGGCCAACGGCGCGTGGGAACAACGCTCGGCACGCTGGTCGACCAGCGAGAACGGCGTTTCGGGATGTTCGGCGGCAAGCTGGGCAAACACGGGGCGGTAGCTCCAAGGCACCGCGGGGTACATGTCCGCGAGCTCGCACAGCAGGCCGACCGGCAGGTCGGAGGCGGCGGTAAGCAGCACGCGCCACAGCCCGCACGTCGCGATAACGTCGTCGATGGCGCGGTGGGTGCTCTGATGCAGGCCGAACGCGCGCGAAAGGTCGTGGAGCTTGTGGCTTGACAGGCACGGCAACACGATGCGCGACAGTTCGAGCGAGTCGATCCACACCGACCCGACCGGCCGGCCCCCATTGCCCTTCTCTATAAAATGCCGGTCAAACGTCGCATTGTGCGCAACCAGCGGCGCGTCGCCGACAAAATCGACGAGCTTTTGGACAACCGTTGCAGCGTCGTCGGCGTCGGCCACCATGTCGTTGTCTATGCCGGTGATGGCGACGATCTCGGCGGGAATGGGGTTGGACGGCTTGACGAACAGGTCCATCGTGTCCACGATCTCGCGCCCGCGCAGACGGGCTGCGGCAACCTCAATAAGTTCGCATTCCTTAAAGTCGAGTCCCGTAGTCTCGGTGTCGACCACAACGACGTCGTCCTCGAGCAAACCGAAGTCGCGCACCTGCGCACGCGACGCGAGCGTTGCGTAGTTTGATACAATGTCGGCATCGGTACCAGGGGTTATGATGGTCGCAAGGGCGGGGCTTGTCTTCTGGGTCACGTACCTTCGGCTCCTTACGCAGTCCTTCTGTGCATGCGCCCCGTCGCTTTTGCGACCTATGCGCCGTACAGTGATGCAATCGTTTTTGAACAAAGCGGTGCAATTGGCGATGGTACCACGCGGCAAGGCACGTTCCTCTAATGGTATCCTTCAATGCGGTCAATCCAAACAGAAGGGGGATGACGCATGGGTAAAGTCGATGTCTACATTGGCGGATATTTGCTCATCGACGAAGTCACCAAAGAAGAAAGCGAACGGCTCGCCTCCAACGCATGCATCGTAGGCATGCCGGTTTCCATTGCATACAACGCCGAAGAATCCCAGTTCAAAGCCGTGCTGCCGAACGGCGACCCTATCGGCACGGTTCATCCTAAAAACAAATTGTCGATTCGCGAAGCACTTGAAGAAAACTGGACCTGCGCCGGTTGGTTGTCGCTTGTCTACTACGACAACGATGCAAAGCTTTTCAAAGGTGAAATTGTCTACCAGATGTTTCACGTGAAACCTTCCCAGACAACCGAGCAGGCGAACCTTGAGAACTACACCCGCAAAACCTCTGAACGTCTGGCGGCAGGCAAGCGTCCCAACGTCGTCTTAACAGGCAACAGCTGGGACCAGGTTGTTAAGACAGGCGATTGGGAAGGCGACAAACAGGAACCCCTTCCCATCAACACCAAGCACAACAGCGGTCAGGTTGTTTTCAAACGCAAACGCAGCGTTTCCGACAAGATTGCCCTTGCCGCGATGGAACGCAAACCGGGTTGCCGCATCGCGCTGAACGTCGTGATTATCATCATTGCGCTTATTGTTCTGTTCTTCGTTTGGAAGTGTACCGCCGGGGCATAAGATAGCAACCAGCATCTGGCGGACCCGTCATTCGAAAAGCGCCCCGAGCGGCGCATACAAGGAGATAGTCGCATGGCCAAAGACGGTATCGTTCTCTATAGTTCGCGCACAGGCTACAGCAAGCGGTATGCGGAGTATCTGGCGGAAGAACTCAACTACGCCATCAAGCCGTTGCACAAGGCCAACCTGTTCAGCGTGTCGTGCTTCCCCACCATCATCTTCGGCGGCGGCCTGCACCACAACAACATCGACGGTATTAAAGGTATCACCGAAGGGTTTAACTATCTCGGAGAGCAGAACCTCATCATGTTCTCGGTCGGCCTTGCCTCGGTCAACGACGAGTTGGTCAAACAGATCAAGGCCAAGAACTTCCCCGACTTCATGAACGGGACGTTTTTCTACCATATGCTGCCGGGCGGCCTTTCGCGCAAGGATACCCAGCCCGGCGGCGCCATGGCCGAAAAGGTGGCCGCATACCGCGAGAAGCGCGACCAGGGCAAGAAGCTTACACGCGGCGACAAGATCGCACTTGCCATCGCCGACGGCGAAACACCCGAGCAGGACCGGTTCGACCTCAAGGCGTGTGCACCCATCGTCACGGCGGCACGCAACCACTTGGGATAACCCAACCAAACCGTCCGCACACCTGCGACGTCCCTGCGGTTTTCCACATCACCTGCCAGCTGACAAACCGATGAAAACAGCGGCAGGCCCCGGGAACAGCCGCAGGGACGTCGTTGCGTTAAGGTCGCCTATGATTGCCACAAGGACCTTAAGGGCGCGGCTCCAGCGCCAGTTGGACGAGCATCGAGCAGAGCTCCGGAAACTCGATGCCCATATGCCGGGCTGCATCGGGCAAGAGCGACGTGGCCGTCATCCCAGGAACCGTGTTCGTCTCCAAGATGACGGGAACGCCTTGTTTGTTGACGATAAAATCCGAACGACTCATTCCACGGCATCCCAACGCACGGTGCGCCGTCTTGGCATACTCCTGCGCCAACGCATACACGTCTTTGGGCAGTCGGGCTGGGATGATATGCTCAGACCCTCCTGTCGCATACTTTACGTCGTAGGTATAGAACTTGTCGTGCGGGATGATTTCGATGATCGGCAGCACCGTCAGCTCTTCGTTGCCGATAACGCTTATCGTGATCTCGGTCCCTGCGATAAAACTCTCAACCAGCACGTCGTCGCCTGTGTTGAACCCCACCTCAAGCGCCGCCGGCAGCTGCGTTAAGTCATGGACAATGCTTATACCGATGCTCGAGCCGTCGTTGACCGGCTTGACCACGGACTCTTCTCCCACGATGGCCGCTATCGAACCGATATCGTAAGGTTGACCGCGGTAAAGCGTCACCGAGGGAGATGTGGGAATGCCGAATTGGCGATAGAGCGCCTTAGACCGACTTTTATCAAGCGAAAGGGCGGATGCGAGGATGCCCGAACCGGTATAAGGAAGACCGACGGTCTCGCAGATGCCCTGGATGGCACCGTCCTCCCCCCCGCGGCCGTGCAACGCATTGAACACGACATCGTACGAACCGCTGAGAAGCCGCTCGAAAGCGTCCGCCACCTCGCCGGTGTCGACGATCTCGTTGGGGTAACCCGCCTCGGTCAAGGCTTTGTGAACCTGGCTTCCCGACATAAGACTCACCGCGCGCTCGTGGCTGGCACCCCCGGCCACGACAGCCACCCGCACGGTTTCCGGGTCGTAAACAGCGTTGCCACCCGGCACATCCATTGCTTGCATGATGATGTCTCCTCAACGGACTTTTATAAACCGTTAGGATGATTATGCACTAAAACCCGTGATAAACGCCATAGCTAAAACCCAAACGGCTGCATCGGCGAGCATCATGAGCGCCGTTTTGCCCAAGGCGGACGCCAGTACGTCAATCTTGACCGAATCCTCGTCGCCTTTAAGGGTCATCAACGTGGTGACAACCGCCAATACAATGCCGGCGCACACTACAAGGCACAGCAATGCAAGCCCGACGGTCATCTCAAAGCTGTCCGAGCTCGGCACGCCTGTATTCATCACCTTCGTGGCGACACACCAGGCAAGCGTCACCACGGCACCGGCAATACCGTAGACGGCAAAAGGGGTCCACCCATATGCCGGAGCCCCTTCTTTCGGGGTGTGCAACAAAGCACAAAACACCGACGACCCCACCGTCTCCGGATGGTGGGTGTAGCGCTTGTTGTAACGGCTGTACGGCAGCGCCGGGGAATGTTTTAACCGCAACGGAATGGCCGGCATCTCTCCCGACGCGCCGGTAATCTTGATATGCCGCTGGATATTCTGCTGTTCGGGCGACAGCGATGCAAGAGCGTGTGGAGGCTGGGGCTGCACGGTTGCGGCAGCCTGTGGGGAGACCTCGACCGTCTTTATCGCATCAGACGACATGTCCCGTTGCACAGAAGAGGGTTTCAACGAATCCTGTACGGCAAAGTGACTGCCGCGCGGTGCAGCATTCTTGGAACCCGCACGCCCGTCTAAGCGCTGGTGTGTCCACTGCTTGCGGATGGAATCCGTCTTTTTGACGGAACCCGTCTTTTTCTTCCTCTGCACAGGCATCTCACATCTTTCGGCGATGCTGTCTTTGTTACGAACATGCGTGCACGCACAGACACATGGTACGCTTACGCTATGGAATTGTAACCGCTCATCAACGTGTGTTTGAGGGTATTGAATGTATTTACCTATCAGGTCCCGATTCAGACCTCTCCGATAGGCCTGTACCCTCGAACCCGTCAGGAAACAGGAGATCGGATGGAACGCGCCACTGCAGACGTCATCGGCATCAAAGCCTTGTCACGCGACGAGATTGCAACCATGCTCACCGAGGAGATGGGCACCCAGCCCTTCCGCGCCAAACAGCTTATCCAGTGGCTGTATGGCAAACGCGTCGCCTCATATGACGAGATGACCAACCTCCCGGCCGCCCTGCGGACCGAGTTGGCGGCAAGGTATCCTATCAACTTTCCGTCCATCTCGCGCAAGCAGGTGTCTTCCGACGGTACGCGCAAATATTTGATACGTTTCGTCGACGGTGCCTCGGTTGAGGCGGTCGGCATTCCCAGCAAAAACCGCCTCACCGTATGCGTCTCGACCCAGGCCGGCTGCCCGTTGCGCTGCACGTTCTGCGCCACCGGTAAAAACGGCTATGTGCGCAACTTGGGTGTTGGTGAAATCGTGGACCAAGTGGCGGTTGTCGGCAAAGATTTCGGACAGCGCGTGACCAGCGTCGTGCTTATGGGCCAAGGGGAACCGTTCCTCAACTACGATGCCGCTATAGAGGCGATGCGCATTCTCAACAGCAAAGACGGTTTTGAAATCGGTGCACGTCACATAACCGTTTCAACCGCCGGCATCATGCCGCAGATTCGTCGTTTCGCCGCCGAACCCGAACAGTTCACCCTCGCCATATCGCTGCACTCCGCCGTACAGGAAACCCGCGACGAACTGATGCCGGGCGTGAGGAAGTACACGCTCGACCGCCTGCACGATTCCATCGCCTCCTATGCCGAGAAAACCGGTCGACGTCCGACGTACGAATACGCGCTCATCGACGGTATAAACGATACCGACGGCGAGTTGCGCGCGCTGGTATCGTTCTGTCGCCGCACGCTCTGCCATGTAAACCTTATCAAACTTAACCCCGTACATGGGAGCCGTTTCAACCCTTCTTCACCCGAACGTTTGGCTCTCTTTGCCCAGAAGCTTGGTGTGGCGGGCATTGAGGCGACCATCCGGGAACCGCGCGGAACAGACATCGACGCTGCCTGCGGTCAGCTTAAACAGCGTATGTAAGAATTGAACTATTGGAACATATGATCCGATACTAAAGCACCCAATGTTTCACGTGAAACATTGGGTGCTTGTTTGTGTGTTGAATATCTTACCGATACCCGATGTTAGTATCGAACCAACATGTTTTGATTATCTTAAATACCTATCGCCTCCCACTGCTCGTCTACCCATGCTTGATTTCGCTCGACCGAATCGGCGACTTTTTCGTTTTTGAATGCTTTGTTAATCTCAATACCTCGTTTGATTTCGCGCACTGCGTCACCAACAGAAGAAATAGCGCGGTCGACTTTATTGTGTACCTCTTTGTCGTTCATATACAGATAAACGACGGTACTCGATATAACCGCTGCTGCAGTAAATCCGACAAACGAAAGTAACTTTTTCATAATAACGCTCCTTTATTTGGCATGAATCATAGTAACAAGACGCGATAGGTCTTCTTCGTCGGAAAACTCAATCTCAATCTTATATTTACCTTGAACCTGCTTTATCTTAACATTAGTGTTTAAATCCTGACGAAGCTGGCGGGCAACCTTTTTGAACGAGTTAGGCAATGTTGGACGTGGGCTTTTATCGGCCTGTTCAACAGAGAAGAGGGCAACGAGTGATTCGGTTTGGCGGACCGATAGTTTTTCATCAACAATTTTATGTGCAATCATGATACGCTTCTCATCTGAAGCTGCACTTAAGATCGCCCGTGCATGACCTGCGCTCAGCTTGCCGTCAAAAACCATTTGCTGTACCTCTTCGGGAAGGTCGAGCAGACGCAGCGCGTTGGTGATGGCCGAGCGAGACTTAGCAAGCTTCTTAGCAAGCTGCTCCTGGGTCATACCCGTCTTCCCGATAAGGTCTCGATAAGCACGTGCTTCTTCGATGCTGTTGAGGTTGCTACGCTGGATATTCTCGATTAAGGCAATTTCGAGACTCGTTGTTTCGTCAGTTTCGCGCACCAGCGTAGGCACCGTGTTCATCCCAGCACGACAAGCTGCCTGATAACGGCGTTCGCCAGCAATGATCTCATATCCGTCGCCATCAGGACGCACAATGATAGGCTGTAGGATGCCAACCTCTTTGATAGAAGCTGTCAGCTCATTTAAATCGCATTCATCAAACTGGATACGCGGCTGGTTGGGATTACGATGAATCTGATCGACGGGCAATTCGCGCACCGCAGTGCTGTTGTCTTCGCCCTGAACCTCACCGAGCGTTTCTTTCACCAGGGCGTTAAGCCCCTTTCCCAAGGCAGCTTTCTTAGCCACGCTTAATCACCTCTTTGGCAAGGTTGCGATATGCTTCTGCTCCTTTACTTATTTTTGCATATTCGATAATTGACTTGCCATGACTCGGAGCTTCGCTTAGGCGAACGTTGCGGGGGATCACCGTCTTGAACATCTTGGATCCAAAAAAGTTTTTAACTTCCTCCACCACCTGTTTAGATAGCGAAGTACGGGAGTCGTACATCGTCATCAGAACGCCGAAGATATCAATCGTCGGGTTTAGGCTATTCTTGACCATCTTCATGGATTCCATCAGTTTTGTGACGCCTTCCAACGCATAGAACTCGCACTGGATAGGGATAAGCAGCTGTTCGCATGCCGTCAATGCATTGATGGTCAGAACCCCCAACGACGGCGGGCAATCAATAAACACGTAATCAAAACTGTCGCGGATGGATGCCAGGGCATCTTTAAGCCGTGTATCGCGGGCTTCGGTGGTCACCAGCTCCACCTCGGCACCTGCCAGCTGAATCGTCGAAGGTAGCAGATAAACGTGCTCGCTTGACGTCTCACAAACGATGTCCTCAGCAGGAACATTGGAGAGGATGGCATCGTAGATGCTTTTTTCTACCTCTGTTTTATCAACGCCCAGACCGCTGGTGGTGTTGCCTTGGGGGTCGAAATCAACCACAAGCACCTTGTAGCGTTTCTCCCCCAAAGCAGCGGCAAGGTTGACTGCCGTCGTTGACTTTCCAACACCGCCTTTTTGATTCATGATGGCAAGAACTTTGGTTGGTTTCTCAGGTTTCTTGCGCTTCGTTTCTTGATAACCCATACACTTCCCCGATCTACATTTCAACTCCGTGCGGGTGTTTCACGTGAAACTCTTCGTGCTTCACATCTGTGCGTCACATTGTATATGACGTTTCACGTGAAACATCATGCCAACGGCTGTTTGGCCGCAGTTCCAATAGAACGCGGCAATCTAATAACAGGCTCTTTTACTTTTTCGTAGGTAATGATTGTGCGTTGTCCGTATTCTAAAGGTAAATCGAATACACGTTCTGATAAAACCTCCAGACCGCACATCTCACCAGCCTTACGCCCTTTTTGAAGCTCTTCCGTTGAAGGAACACCTTTCGAAACCACCAGCTGACCGCGTTTGGACAACAACGGCGCCGCATATTCGATGAGCACCGGCAGCGAAGCAACTGCGCGGACAACGATGCAACCGAACTCACGACGATGATGCATCCCAAGGGTTTCAAGCCGATCCGTAGTGGTCGAAAGTTGCTCTTCAAGCCCTAGAGCCTTGATGAACTCATCAACTGCCTTGATTTTCTTCTTGACCGAGTCGCACAGCACAGCACAGCGTTCAGGACGCACCAACGCCAACGGAATACCTGGAAAACCTGCACCGCATCCCATATCCAAAAACGGCCGTTCGCGTAAAGCAATCGGTTGAGCATCAAGCTCCGGCAACAGCGTCAGTGAATCTACAAGATGCAAAACCACGGCTTTGTCCCACTCTCGAACAGCCGTGAGGTTTAACACTTTGTTCTTTTCCAACACCATAGCGAGGTATGTGATCAGACGTTTGGCTCTATGCTCGTCGATGACGATATCTAACTCTCCACATAGGTCAATCAGACGGGCTACCTCGATATCAACGTTCCATGCAGCATCATGCAGGGCTGCACCATCTGATCCTGTGGTCTGTTGCGGCTCCACAGCCATCCACTCCACCTGTCCTCGACGATGCGGCCGACTCATTGCATGTCGTCTTCAAGAACCCGCCTTGCAAAAGAGAACTATACCGACTCTCGATTGACAATGCAGTAATGACGATAAAATCGTCCTAAACAACAGATACACATGGGTCGTTTGACATATCACGATATTTTATGCCGCACTGCGCTTACGCTATACCTCAGACACGATATGTATGTAACGCACGATAATTGTATGTTCATCGATGTTTTGACTCAAACCTACGAACCGTGGATTTGAGTCAAAATCTATTCAACATACAGGCAACCTACCACGGCTAAAAAGAACGATTAAAGCAAAAGGGAGGGTTCTGAAGACCCTCCCTCACTCGCAATAGTTGCCTGATGTTGTAGGGCAGTTACTCTTTGTTCTTGGAGGTTGATTTTGTCTGAGTCACTACAACGTATCGGTTGGGTTCTATGCCCTCAGAATGGGTTGAGATACCGACAGTCTTACGTAAAGCAAGATGAATGATACGACGCTCATAAGGTTTCATGGGGTGCATCCTCACCTCACCACCGCGAGACAAAACCTTGTTGGCGGCAGCACGGGCTATTCCTTCAAGCTTCTGGCGCCGGCGGTTGCGGTAACCCTCTATGTCGACCATGACAGGATAGCGGAAACCAAGACGACTGTTCACCAACGCAGTAAACAGGTATTGGAACGCCTCAAGGGTTTTACCATGTCGTCCGATAAGAATAGCAAGATCGCTGTTGCTTACATCGAGGATAAGCTCGCCATCCCCACCGTCATACTCATCGATATCAGCATCGTCGGCATCGAAGAACGACAACATGTTGCGCAGAATCTCAATAGCAGTGTCAGCCACCAAGTCAAGCTCATTGTCGGCAAGCGCTTCGTGAGCCTTGTACTTGCGTGCAATCTCAACGAACTCATCGGGAATAGAGCTCTCAGAAACCGTCATTGCTTCTTCGATACCTTCTGCATCTTTCAAAGTATCCTCATCGAGGTTGACACCCGACACATCTACAGCGGCGTCTTGCACCTCGTTCAGCTCTTCATTAGACATCGCATCCACCTTCTATTTGGAATACATACGTCGAACCGTCCCATTGTTTCACGTGAAACATTGGGACGGTTCGAGAATATACCTATCTCACGCGTATAAACAGGTTCTACTCGATGTTAGTGCTTCTTCTTAGGACGAGGCTTAGGCACCTTGCGCACCACGTTGACTTCAACCGGCTTTGTAGCAACCATGGCGGCTTGCTCAGCTTCGACGTCGCGCTCCTTCTTTTTGAAGATAAGCTGCTGCTGTATGACGCCCCATGCGCTTGAGGTAACCCAGTACAGCAAAACACCGGCGGGAGAACTCCAACCGAAGACAATCATCATGATTGTCATAATGATACCCATATTTTTGGTCATCGAGTTGGAGTTCTTCTGCAGATACATGGGCAAGAAAGTCAGAATGCCGAAGAGCAGCACGAAAATGACGTATGGAATGGCAGCAACGATTCCCGTATCGCTCAGCACACTGCCTGCGCTCGTACTAAGCGAGGGAAGAATGTCGTAGAACGCAGCTTCCTCCGGCACACGGTCGCGCAACACCGAGAACAAGGCAAAGAACACCGGCATCTGGATAATGAGCGGCAGACACCCCGCAAGCGGATTGAACTTATGCTCGGAATAGAACTTCATCATCTCTTCGTTGAGACGCTGAGGATCGTTGGCATATTTGGTCTGAATCTCTTGAAGCAGCGGCGTCACAACCTGCATATCAGCCATCGACTTCTGTTGTTTGAAAGTTAGCGGCAACAGAATAAGACGGACGATTACCGTAACAATGATGATTGCCAAACCCCAGTCGCCTACAAAACCTTCAAGCGAGGCAAGGCAGTTGTATATGAAATCAATAATCCAATCCCACATGGCTCCTCCGCGCGACTAATGTCGCATAGTCGTAAGGCCGGATATCACACCAACGTCGAAACTGATTCTGCATCCAAACGCATCGCGAGGTCCTGTCGACAACAGCAGAATGCAACAAGGCAAGAACAAGCGCACGCTACGGAACATCGCTGCCGCGCCTCTCCTTTTTCGAACAAGAGTCACGACATCGACGATGCACCCTTCCCTTCTTGGCAAACCATGAAAACTTCTCAGGAACCGGATCGTACCCACCTTCGTGGAACGGGTGACAGCGTCCGATGCGCTTTATCGCTAGCCAGCTACCTTTAAGCAGCCCAAAACGCTCGATTGCAACCACCGCATACTGCGAACACGTCGGAATATAGCGACAGCACGCAGGAAACAACGGCGAGATGCAGCACTGATAGAACTTCACCAGACAAAGACCGCACCACCGCGGGACACGGGAAAGATACGAAAGGACTTCTTCCCTGCGAAGCAGCCCTCCCCTGCCTTTCACTTAATACCAGCCTTTGCAAGCAGCTTCTTTAAAGCATGGCAAACATCGTCGCTTGCCGCGCTGCGTGTACGCGGCGTAGCCATAAGGAGGATGTCGTACCCAACGGCAGGAAGCCCGACGACGCGGGCAGCCTCGCGCAGCACACGCTTGCTACGATTGCGAACCACCGCGTTGCCGAGCTTTTTACCGGCTATAAACGCAACGCGACCACAAGGGCCGCGTTGGTCATCCACCTTTTTGACTATGATGCGAATCTCGCCGCTTGAAAAGCGCGTGCCCAGATTGAAAACCTCGCTAATCTGGTCACTGGACTTGATCGTATCCATACGGTCGAACGGACTGGCCGAGGATTAACTACCTCGTGTGACGCTCGTCGGAAACCGTGAGCTTCTTACGGCCTTTGGCACGACGACGGGCGAGAACCTTGCGGCCGTTCTTGGTGGCCATACGGGCACGGAAACCGTGGGTTTTGACGCGCTTCCTCTTATTGGGCTGATACGTGCGCTTCATGAACTCCTCCTGGCGTATATAAGCTGCAGTAGCACAAGCAGATAAGACAGCCTTGCGATTCTATCCAGACGCATGTGCAGTGTCAAACAAAATACCAGCGTATACCGGCAAAACGCATAGGAAGAGCCACGACCTCCATAGTTCACGCACACTGAATGCGATGCAGACGGCGGGGTCGCCGCAAGGAGTTCAAAGAGACGCAACCCGTTTGGTCGTATAAGGAAGAAGTAGGGGAGAAGCGTGCAGGCTCAACCACGGAAGAGGGTGTAGCGAAAGGGTAGGAAGGCGGCAGGGAAACGTTGTATGGAAGACGACAGCCTTCACTACATGTTTCATGCGCTTCGGCGGATTCCTGAGACATTTCAATAGATTGCATATCACTGTGTAAGTTTTCAACATAGCGAGAAAGATTATGGGATGGTTGAAAGAGTGTGGAATCATTCAGCACGATTCCATATGGTCTCACTGGAAGAAGTATGAATGTTTTGCATGATTTTTCTTTATTGAGGTAGATATTAAAATATTGTACAACCTGTTGAAAACTTCCTTACAGTGCTGAATTATTCTATCTTTCCTCAATATTTTCCACAACATTCCGAATTATTCACTCAAACTTTCAACACCTGTGGAAAATTTCGTTGATAAGTCTAATAAGACGACTGCTAAACAACTTTATTTTAGGTTGGAAGGAATGTTTTTAAACATTTCACCTGAGTTATAAACCGCAGGTAGAGTCGCAAGTCATCGATACCAGACTTTCAACACTAAGCTGTGGGAATGAGTGGGAAAGTATGTTGAAAGGTAGAAATACCCGGCTGATCACGATGAAATCTTCCAAACAGCGGGACAGGTATGAAGGCCGGTATGGGAAAAAACTTTCAACTGAATGCAAAATTGATATTAGGGAGCGCGTACTATGTCATCCCATACCGTTTCAAGGAGGCCGAGGAGCTTTCATGGCAGAGGATTTCTATCCGTTCGTCGAGAATGGACCGGGCCCCGACGGCCCCGACATCGCCGCGCCCCTCACCTCGGCCCGCATCGCGGTCTACGACGACATGCTCCTGCCTCCGCGCGTCGTGCTGGTTGAGCCGTCGGACGTCCGGACCTACCTCGCCGAAGTCACCAAAACGGTGTACGAGCTGGCATTCCAGCATTGCAGCGAATGGTCGTTCCAAGTCATTCGCGAACTGGTTGAAAACCTCATCCACGCCTCGTTCATGGAACCGACCGTGTCGATCCTCGATCAGGGGAGGACTATCGTCTTCTGCGACCAGGGGCCGGGCATTCCCAACAAGCAGGCGGCGTTGAAACCGTCTTTTTCATCGGCAACCGCCGGCATGAAGCGCTATATCCGCGGCGTGGGAAGCGGCCTGCCCATCGTAGAGGAGTGGATCCACCTGCACCACGGGACGCTCACCATCGAGGATAATCTAGGTCGGGGGACGTCGGTCACCGTATCCCTCATACCTAAGGACGAACCGTCGCAGGCCAACAACACCAACAAGGACAACGTGACCGTGGTGGAACGGCCGATGACAATGAACCCTGCCTGGGGCAACCCCTTCGGGCAATACTTCATGCCGCAGGTGGGTTATTCCCAACCCTACGGTATGGCCCCGCAGCCGTACAGCAGCGACTTGCTACAACACGGCTGGCCGGCAGGCGGGACGGGCATCTACGGGCAGCAGGGGTTCCAGCAAGGATACGCCCCAGGCGCCTATCAGACACAGGGGCCGGCTGGATATGGCCACCCGCAAGGCTACAGCACCGCAGGCCGACAGAACCCTCAGGCAGGCTACGGCCAAACGCAGGTGCCGTTGCCGCAGGGTATGCCGGGATACTCGGCACAACAGCCAAACTACCAACAACCTGCCGACGGACAGCCTTACGAGACCGGCCAACCGTATGGGGCAGGCATGGGCAGGTCTCTGTTCGACGGGGCGGAGACGGTCCCGATCAACCAGACATACCAGCCGGGTTCATACGGTGCAGACCGGCAGGGCTACGGCCGCATGGACGCCTATACCGGCATGGGTACCGCGCACAACACCGGCTATAGAGGAGAACAGGGGAGGGGAGGAGCCGTCCACAATGCCGGCTTCGTTCCGCTCGACAGCAAATCCGAGGCTGCCGTACGCGAGGCGCGCCGGGCGGCAGGGCTTTCAAACCTGTATGAGGACAGCAAAGATCGCACCGAAACTCAGGGATATCGGGAATGGAGCCCGACGGGCACAACTCAAACCCATCAACCGATTGCCTCGTCATCCCCCCAGATAACGTCAGCCCCTTACCAACCGGCTGCAACGCATCAACCGGCCCCTGCGCCAGCTGCAAGCTCGATTGCGAATGCCGCAGCGCCTGCCCCTGCGTCAACACCTGCCCGAAGGGCAGGCATCGATGCACACGTTCCGCTGACTAGCGAGCAGCGCGACATCATCATGCTGTTCGTCCGCAACGAGAAGATCGGACCCAAGGAACTCAGCGAACAGCTCGGCATCCCTAACGCAACAGGTTCGCGCAAGCTTAAAGAAATGACTGACGCCGGCTATATCGTCAAACCAAAAGGCAAGCAGAAATATTTCCTCACCGGCGAAGGACAGCGGGTGCTCGCCTTCTTGACGAATAACGAGGGTTAACCATGAACATGAACCTTTCCCACGAAGACGCCGTGATGCTGTGGAACGACGTCGTTGAGATGGCGCATGACTGCAACATTCCGTCGATGCTGCCGTGGCTCGAACGCCTGACGCCTGTGTCGCTCGAAAACAGCGTCATGACCGTGTCGACCCGTCAAAACTGGACGGTTCGCAAAATCGTCGGCGAATACCAACCTACCATCGAGCAGCTGCTGCAAGACATCACGCTTGAGCCAATTACCTTGCAGATCATGGTTGCCAGCGCGGTAGGCGAAGGTGCCGGGACGTCCCTACAGATGCCTGGCGCCTCAACAAATGCGGCGGTGTCATCTTCGGCACCGGCAGGGCCTTCCAATGGGGAGGAAATGTTTCACGTGAAACATCCCGAAAGCGGCGAAGAGGACCGCGAGTCGCCGGCTTTCGCGGACCAGGCCGACACCGTCGAGCTGTCTGACACCCCATCTCGGCTCTCTCCTGCGGCGATGGCGGGGGCGGCTGTGGCCGCCGGGCACACCGGGTTGTTCAGCGGACGCAATCCCTACCACGCAAAGACACCTGCCCACCCAGACAGGGCACAGACGCCGACAACGGCGGTACCAGGCACCCCTTCAAATCTTTCTGTCGCAACAGGTCAGAAGACGGCACCGCTGACACCGCAAACAGCACCGTCGACAAGCGTGCCGTCGTCCGAACCTGCAGCGCTTCCGCACAACGACGCGACGGACAGCGCAGGCGAACCCCAGCAGCTTGCCGTTCCCGAAACCGTCGAACAGGAAGCCGTGGTGCCCATCCTCGAAGACGGCGCCGTACCCAAGGCGGCGGTGAACTCTGGTTTTTCCGACTTCAACTTCGACACGTTTATCAAGGGTGACAGCAACATCATCGCGTTCAGCATGGCGCGCGCCGTGGCCGAACAGCCCACCAGCCCGACGAACCCCAACCCGCTGTTCATCTGGGGCCCCAGCGGCAACGGCAAGACGCACCTGCTGCTGTCCATCGCCAACTACCTGCACGACCACCAACCGGGCATGAACGTGCAGTACGTACCGTCCAACGCATTCGTCGAACAATATGTCGACGAGATCAACAACAAACGCTACCGCGGCAACAAGGTGCTCGAGGCGTACCGCACGGTGGACGTGCTGCTTGTCGACGACGTGCAGTTCTTCGAGGCCAAGCAGTCGTCGGTCACCGCGTTCTTCGACATCTTCAACCAGCTCATCAGCGACGGCAAGCAGATCGTGCTCGCGGCGGACACCCCGCCCGACTATCTGAACCTCGACGACCGCATGCGCACGCGCTTCGGCAGCGGTGTGGTCATCGACGTGAAGGCGCCGACCTACGAGATGAAGCGCGCCATCCTGCTGAGCTACTACGAGCGGTGCCGTGCACGCATGGACTGGTGCGACGTCGAGATACCCACCAAGCTCTTCGACATCATCACGGAGCTGGCCCCCAACAACCCCCGCAGCATGCAGGGCCTCATTATGAGCATCCTCATCAAGGCAAACAATGACCCCAAGGTCCTGTCGTCAGAGGGCATCAAGGCCACCATCGGCGAGCTGTTCAAGTCGACCAAGGCCGTCAGCATCGACGGCATCATCCGCAAGGTATGTGCAACCTACGACGTGCGCGCCGAGGACATCAAAGGCAAGTCGCGCACCAAGAACATCAGCGAGGCCCGCCAGGTCGTGATGTGGATGGCCCGCCAGCTTACCGACGAGTCGTACGAAAGTATCGGCGCGGAGCTGGGCGGCCGCGACCATTCGACCGTGTACTACGGCATCAGCACCATAGAGAAGCGCACGATAAACGACAGGGGTTTTCTCTACAAGCTCGAACGGCTCAAACAGGAAATCCTCGAGTAACGGCGAACGCACGCTGTTGAGAACCCTGTAGAAAGCAGGTTGAAAGTACGTTGAAAAGCGGCTCTGCGGCAGTTAAGAACCGGCCGGCTGTCGTTGAACGCCGTGTTGAAGGACATGTTGACGAGTGGAAGGGCAAACGCCATGCAGATGCGCGTAGGGTTGAAAGAAGTTGAGAGCACGCCCGCGTCGATTTGAAAACCGCTGAGGCTTCTAGCAGGCAAAACAAAAGTTCCTCAGCGTTTTAACAACCCCTACTACAACTACTACCTTATATAAAAGAAAGGGCAGGGTGCCTGGCATGAAGTTTACGATCGACCGCGATTCGCTCAAGGAAGCGCTCGAACGTTCCGTCAAGGGTATGGACATGAACTCGACGCTCCCCATACTCTCCGGGATCCTTATCACGGCATCGGACGCGGGGTTGAGGTTGGAGACCACCAACCTCGAAGTCAGCATCCGCCAACACGTCATCGCCAACGTCGAGGAGCCCGGTCAGGTCGTAGTCCCCTGCAAACTGCTCTCGGACATCGTAGGGCACCTGCCCGACATGGCCATCGTGTTCCATCTCGAAGGCTCGATGCTCAACGTCAAGTGCGGCAAGTCGTCCTACAACCTCAACACGCTTGCCCCTCAGGACTTTCCGCAGTTCCCGACCTACGACGTCGACAGCATGGTCGAGGTTCCCACCGATTCGCTTTCCGCGATGGTTTCGCGTGTGGCGGTTGCGGCCAGCACCGATAAAAACCGATCCATCCTCAACGGTATCCTGGTCAACATCACGCCGGACATGGTGCGTTTCGTGACCACCGACTCGGTGCGTCTGGCCGTGGCAGAGTCAAAGATAACAAGCGAGGTGCAGAACTTCGAGGTCATCGCACCCGCCAAGACCCTACGCAGCGTCTTGTCGCTGGCCGCGGGCAACAAGACCATAACCATCGGCACCAACGAGAGTCAGATCGTGTTTCTGTTCGGCGAGGTGGTATACGTGACGCGGCGCATCGCGGGCGTATATCCCAACTACCGCAAGCTCATTCCCAACTCGTACGCAACGGCGATGCGCGTGAAGGTGAACGAGCTGTACGACGCCATGCAGCGCATCAAGGCGATGACTGCCTCAAACTCGGAGATCCGTTTTCAGATCTACGTCGACGCCGGGTTGCTGGTGATCACGTCGAACCTGCCCGACCAGGGCAACGCGCGCGAGGAAATCTCGGTCGAGGCCGAAGGCGACGACCAGACCATCGCGTTCAACTCGCGCTTCATCTACGACTGCGTGCAGAAGGCCGAGGACGGGGACTACATGATGTTTGAGGTGGAGAACCCCAACAAGCCGGGCGTATTCAAGAGCTTTGGAAAGATCGACTTCCTGTATCTGGTCATGCCGGTCCGTACAAGCTACTAGCGGGGCGTCTGAAGCAATGGCGTTCGCAATAACGCGGGTCGGCTACCGCGACTTTCGCAACATGGGGGAGTTCGCCCTGGAACCCGACCCCCACCTGACGATATTGGTGGGGCCCAACGCGGCGGGAAAAACAAACTGCGTCGAGGGTATCCAGCTGCTGACGGCCGGCACGTCGTTTCGGCATGCGTCGCCTACAGACCTGATCCGCAGGGGGGCCGAGACGGCGGCGGTGCGTATGCATGCCGAGGGAGACAAACGCACGCTTGACGTCGGATACGACGTGTTTCCCACCAAAAAGTTGTTGAACCTCAACGGAAAGCGGCGCCCCAACGCCGAGGGGCGCGGCATCCTGCCGTCGATTTTGTTCTATCCTGACGAGCTGCTGGTGGTGAAGGGCGGGGCGGCGGGGCGGCGCGAGCTGTTCGACGACTTCGGGGTGCAGCTCAACAAGGCGTACGCGCGGGTGGTATCCGACTACCGGCGCACGCTGGCACAGCGCAACTCCCTGCTTAAAGACATCGCGCGCGGCGGAGTTCCGCCGTCCCGCAGCATGCTCGAGGCGTGGGACGACTCGCTTCTAAACGCCGGCAGCGTGCTGTGCGCCTACCGTGCGGCACTGGTGCGGCGGCTTGCCCCGCTTGTCGAGCGCGCCTACGCCGACCTGGCGGGAGGGGAGCAGGCCCAGGTTGCCTACCAGAGCGCCTACTGGGACGCGGAACGGTGGAAGGAGGGGCAGCCTCCGCGTGGCGAGATTCGGCGCGGGATGGCGGCCAAGCTTGAGGAGCTGCACGACGACGAGCTGCGGCGCTGCCAGACGCTTGCAGGGCCGCACCTGGACGACGTGGCGCTGTCGATCGAGGGGATGCCGGCGCGTTCCTTCGGGTCGCAGGGTCAGCAGCGCAGCCTGGTGCTCGCCATCAAGCTCGCCCAGGTTGAGCTGGTGTACGACATGCAGGGGCAGTATCCGGTGTTTCTACTCGACGACGTGATGAGCGAGCTCGACACGAGCCGCCGCAGCCGGTTGTTCGACCTCATCCAGAGCGGCATGCAGACGCTGGTCACGACGACGAATCTGGAGTACTTTAGGGCCGAGGAGCTAGACCAGGCCGCCGTGGTGCGGCTGGGCTAGCCGGGGCCGAAGCGGCGGGTATGCGGCTGGAAGGGGTGGGCGCTCCATGGGCGGCGGGTACGGCGAGTTCGACGAGTTCGACTATGCCGGGGCGGGCGTGATGCCTCCGATCGCGGGCTTGCGCGGCAGCGGGGGATGGGCGCCCGGGTATGTGGGGAAGCCCGAAGGGGAACAGCGGCTCGGCGGCGCACTCGGCAAGGTGGTCGACCGGCTGCAGCAGCGCGCGGGCGCCGCTTCTGCTTCGCAGGCGATGGCCATATGGCGCGGTATGGGCGACGTGCGCGTGAGGCGCCACGTGCGCGGGCTGCATCTTCGCCAGAAGCGTGCGTCGCGTGAGCTGGTGGCCTATGTTGACGCAAGCGCGTGGCTCTACGAGTTTTCGATGAACGCGCCGGCATACTTGCAGGAATGGAACCATCTCTGCCGCGCGGCGGGGGTCGACATGGAGGCGGGGAGCTTGACGTTTCGCCTCAGCTCGCAGGCGCGTGCGACGGGTCGCGGTGCCGCGCTGGCGGGTGTGTCGGGCGACCCGGCGGGCAAAACTGCGCCGGCGTCGATCCCCCTCGACGCGGCAGAGCGGGAGCGCATAGCGAGGGCGGTGGCGCCCATCGACAACCCGCGCTTACGTCAAAAAGCCTACAACGCAATGAAAGGCGTCCTTGAGTGGGAGAAGTCCAAGAAGGAGCAAAACGAGGCTTAGAAGCCGATTGAAGGCTGTGGAGAGGCATTTGCCAATCACCTTCTATAGCGTTTTGTATGGGATTTGACGTATAATTAAAAAACAATCGCTTGGCCCGCATCGCCCGGATTCGTGCGACCGCGGCATACCGCAGGGTGTGTCGCGGCGTGCGGACCGGGCGGCGTGTGCCGGTGCGGCCGCAGGTTTGTAACCCGCCAGATACCGCACGTGCGTTCAAACGACGAAGGGATACTCGTGTCGGAGAAGACCAGTTCCAACTACGGTGCGGAGGACATCCAGATCCTCGAGGGCCTTCAGGCCGTCCGCAAGCGCCCCGGTATGTACATCGGCTCGACCGGTTCTGCAGGCCTGCACCACATGGTGTGGGAGATCGTCGACAACTCGGTCGACGAGGCGATGGCCGGTTTCTGCAGCCGCATCGACGTGATCGTGCACCTCGACAACTCGGTCACGGTCGTCGACAACGGCCGCGGCATCCCGGTTGCCAAGCATCCCAAGAAGAAGATGTCGACCCTCGAGGTCGTTATGACCATCCTGCATGCCGGCGGTAAGTTCGGGGGCGGCGGCTACAAGGTCTCGGGTGGCCTACACGGCGTAGGCGTCTCGGTCGTCAACGCCCTTTCGAGCCGGCTGGTGGTGGAGGTCAAGCGCGACGGCAGCGTCTACTCGATGGAGTTCTCGCGCGGAAAGACCGTCAAGCAGATCCAGCAGGTCGGCAAAGCCAAGACCACCGGCACCACGATCACGTTTTGGCCGGACCCTGAGATCTTCACCGAGACCACGGTGTACGACCACGATACTATCTCGAACCGCCTGCAGGAGATGGCGTTTCTCAACCGCGGGCTCAAGATCGTCTTCACCGACGAGCGCGAGCTCACCCCGCGTGTGGAAGAGTTCTGCTACCAGGGCGGTATCAGCGACTTCGTGAAGTTCCTCAACGAAGGCAACGACATCCTGCCCGGGCTGTCGCGTCCCATCTACTTCGAGCGCAAGGCGACGCAGGAGGGAGGGACCGATCAAAACGGCGAAGTCGAGATCGCAATGCAGTGGAACACCGGCTACGGCGAGCGCGTCATGTCGTTTGCGAACAACATCTACACGATGGACGGCGGCACTCATCTCGAGGGTTTCCGCCGCGCGCTGACCCGCACGGTGAACGAGTACGCCCGCAAGCAGGGCATCCTCAAGGAGAAAGACTCAAACCTCACGGGCGACGACACCCGCGAGGGTCTGACTGCCGTCGTCTCGGTGAAACTCTCCGAACCGCAGTTCGAAGGTCAGACCAAGGCGAAGCTCGGCAGTCCCGAGATGCTCAACTTGGTGCAGTCCACCGTGGCCGACGGGATGGCGGAATACTTCGAGGAGCATCCCAACCAGGCCAAGGCCATATGCAACAAGGCGATCGCGGCGAGCAAGGCGCGCACCGCGGCCCGCAAGGCCCGTGAAGCCACGCGCCGCAAGGGTCTGCTTGAGAGCGCGAGCCTGCCCGGCAAGCTGGCCGACTGCTCGGTGCGTGAACCGTCGATGACGGAACTCTTCATCGTCGAGGGCGACTCGGCGGGAGGTTCGGCTAAGGACGGACGTCGTCGCGACATCCAAGCCATCCTGCCGCTGCGCGGCAAAATCCTCAACGTCGAGCGCGTGGGCGACCACAGGGCGTTCAGCAGCGACACCATCCAGTCGCTCATCACCGCCATAGGCACCGGTGTCACCAACAGCAACGGCGAGGGCGGCGACTTTGACATTTCAAAGGCGCGCTACCATAAAATCATCATCATGTCGGACGCCGACGTCGACGGCGCCCATATACGCATCCTGCTGATGACGTTCTTCTTCAAGTATATGCGTCCGCTCATCGAAGCCGGGTACGTGTATGCAGCCTGTCCGCCCATCTTCGGCGTGAAGGTAGGTAAAAAGATTCACTACGTCTACCCAACAGGCAAGGAAATCGAGGAAGAGCTTCTGCAACAGAAGCTGCAGGAGCTGGGTTTGGTCGATTCCGAAGGTGTCGAGACGGGCAAAAAGTACAGCGTCCAGCGTTACAAGGGCTTAGGAGAGATGGATCCCCAGCAGCTTGCCGACACCACGATGGACCCCAAAACGCGCATCCTGCGCCGGGTGACCATCGAGGATGCTGCTGCGGCCGACCGTGCGGTGCGCGAGCTTATGGGCAACCAGGTGGAATATCGCCGCAACTATATCGAGCGGCATGCAAAGGATGCCCGTTTCTTGGACATCTAAAGCAATCCACCGAACTGCCGTACTGCTGAGTCCCATCCCATATATCTGCAGGTGTGCACGTGCGGGTGTTCGGAACGTTTCACGTGAAACATGAAAAGCTGCACCGTGATTTCAAAACAGGTGTTTCACGTGAAACAGAGGGCGAGATGCGGGGCCGTCGCTGTCGTGCATGCACGGTACGGCCCTGCAACACAAGACCACGATGAAGAAAGGTTCCAACGTGGCTGACGATACCAACAGCACCAGCTCCGAGAACATCGGGTTGCCTGACGACCTACGTGAGCTGCTGGCGCGGGCGGAACGTGACGACTCCGACGCGCCGATGTATGACCCCGACGCTGAGGATGAGACGGGCGAAGACGTAGCCGATGCCAGGGGCGACGAGGATGACGACGATCTTCCCGTCGATGCGAACGAACTGGATGCAGCCGGGACACAGCTGCAGATGGCCGAGTTCGGTCGGGAGATGGAGCAGTCGTTCATCGAGTATTCGATGAGCGTTATCACCGCACGAGCCCTGCCGGACGTGCGCGACGGCCTCAAGCCGGTTCATCGCCGCATCCTGTATGCCATGAACGAGGCGGGCATCTTCCCAAACAAACCGCATAAGAAGTCTGCATGGACCGTCGGCGAAGTAATCGGCAAGTATCATCCGCACGGAGATGCGGCCGTGTACGACACGATGGTCCGCCAGGCCCAGTGGTTCTCGATGCGCGTGCCGCTGGTTGACGGCCACGGCAACTTCGGCAACATCGACGGCGATTCGGCGGCGGCCATGCGCTACACCGAGTCGCGTCTGGCCAAGCCGGCCATGGAGCTTCTGAGAGACCTCAACAAGGATACCGTAGACTGGCAGCCCAACTACGACGGGTCGCTGCGCGAACCCGAGGTTCTGCCGGCTCGTTTTCCCAACCTTTTGGTAAACGGTTCTTCGGGCATCGCGGTCGGCATGGCGACGAACATTCCGCCGCACAATCTGGGTGAGGCTATCGATGCCGCCTGTATGCTTATCGACAACCCCGAGGCCACGGTCGAAGAGCTGATGACCGTGATGCCCGGTCCCGACTTCCCGACAGGTGCGGTCGTCATCGGTACGCAGGGCATTCGCGACGCCTACGCCACAGGCCGCGGCGCCATCACCGTGCGCGCCAAGGCGCATGTGGAGACCAACAAGAACGGCCGTGCGAAGCTTGTGTTCACCGAGTTCCCCTATCAGGTGAACAAAGGCATGCTTCAAGAGAAGATTGCCCAGCTCGTCAACGAGAAGCGTATCGAGGGCGTCGCCGACATGCGCGACGAGTCGAACCGCAAAGGCCTGCGCCTCGTCATCGAGCTCAAGCAGAACGCCGTGCCCGAGGTGGTTCTCAACAACCTGTACAAGCACACCTCGTTGCAGACGACGTTTGGCGTGAACAACCTGGCACTGGTGAACGGCGTTCCCAAACAGCTCACCTTGCAGCAGATGTTGCAGCACTACATCGACCATCAAGTTGACGTGGTGACCCGCCGCACGCAGTACGACCTGGCCAAAGCCCGCGCCCGTGCGCATATTCTCGAAGGCCTGCTGTTGGCGCTCGACAACATCGACGAGGTCATCAGCATCATCCGTTCGTCGCACACCGACACCGAAGCCTCTGAACGCCTTATCGCACGCTTCGGGTTCACCGCCGAGCAGACCGCGGCAATCCTCGAAATGCGCCTGCGCAGGCTGACCGGTCTTGAGCGCGACAAAATCCAGGAGGAGCTCGACGGCTTGCGACGCGCCATCGCCTACTACGAGGACTTGCTGGCCAACCCCGTCAAGATTCTGGGCGTCATCAAGCAGGAGATGCTCGAAATCAAAGAGAAGTTCTCCGACAAGCGCCGCACGGAGATTTCAACCGAAGGCACCAAGGAGCTCAACGTCGAAGACCTCATCGCCGACGAGGATATGGTAGTCACCATCACCCATGCCGGTTATGTGAAGCGCCTGCCGGTGGCGACATACCGCTCGCAGAACCGCGGCGGCAAGGGCATGCAGGGTGTGAACCTTAAAGAGAACGACTTTGTGGAGCGCATCTTTGTGGCGTCGACCCACGAGTTTGTGCTGTTCTTCTCAACAAAAGGAAAGGTCTATCGCCTCAAAGTGCACGAGCTGCCGTTGGCGAGCCGCACGGCACGCGGCACGGCCATCGTGAACCTGCTGCCGCTCGAAGAGGGAGAAGGCGTCGCGGCGGTCATCGACACGCGCGACTTCCCCGAGGACGACTACCTGCTGTTTGCCACGCGCAACGGCATGGTGAAGAAAACCGCGATGAGCGAGTACTCCCGCAGCCGCCGCGACGGCATCATCGCCATCAACCTGCGCGACGACGACGCGCTGGTGGCGGTGCGCCGGGTGCACAGCGGGGACAAGGTCATCTTGGTGAGCGATGCCGGCAAGGCCATCAAGTGGGACGAAAGCCAGGTGCGCCCGATGGGCCGCAACACGACCGGCGTGAAGGGCATCGCCCTGACCGACGGCGCGCACCTGCTGGGTATGGAGATTAGCAACGACAAGGGCGATCTGTTCGTCATCACCGAAAAAGGCTATGGCAAGCGCACGCCGGTTGCCGACTATCCCGAGCAGAACCGCGGCGGCCAGGGTGTCTACACTATTCAGATGACGCTCAAAAAAGGCCTGCTTGCCGCTGTTCGGGTTGTAGGGCCGCAACACGAGCTGATGATCGTCTCAACCGAAGGCGTGGTCATCCGCGTCAAGGTGAAAGACATCAGCCTGCTGGGCCGCTCGACGCAAGGCGTGAAGATCATGGATGTGGCCGAGGGCGACAAGGTTGCCGCACTGGCGCGTATGAAACAGACGAAACCCAAGGTCAAGCTACCTGTTGGTCAGACCGCGCTCGACCTCGACGCCGTGACCGAGCACTCCGAGGACGACGAAGTGGACCTGGGAGACGGCGAGGACGGAACCGTCGACGAAGAGCTGGACGGCGTGGTTGCCGACGGCGCCGCCAACGGGGAGGAGTAGAAGCACGTCCTGCTCACGGCCATCCCGCAGGTGATGCGTTGAAGAGCCCCTGTGCAGTCGGCAAGCTGCATAGGGGCTCTTTTCGATAGACACTATCAAGTTCCGTAGATATCGGAATATATCTGGCAAAGCAAAAGATGCCACGGCTGAAAAGCCTAAATGATCGCCTTTTCTCTTTGGCTTTCCGAGTGCGTTGTAGAGGCGGCACACATCAGTGCAGACTTCACCAAAGGCTTAAAAGAGGGTAAATGTTGCACTTCGCGGGAAAGTGAATAATGCTCCTGTGGCTGCTTTGAAATATTAAGTATTCAATGCGACTTGTTAGTTGTGCAGTCAAAGGTATTTAGATGGCTTGTAATGTTAAAAAAGTTATAAATTACAGAATTTCTTCATAAAATGTGCTTCCTGAAATTATTTGTGACATCTTTCAGGTCGTTCATGAAAAGAACCTGAAATCCAATCTGAAAGACCTTACTATGATACGACCACGGTTCTCTTTCAGGAGAACTGTGTCACAAAACGTATAACGGACCAACGAGTTGGTGTGAGGGTAATGCAAGGTGTGGCAGATTTTAACAAGTTGATATGGGTTATCCGCAACGAGGAAACCGACGGGTCGATTCAGCGGGGCTTGAAAGGCAGGTGGCGACCATGATGTCGCAACGATGTACCTACGCCCCTATGGGCACTCTTAAACGCACTTGTAAACAAGCTAACCGAAAGAGGTCCGCCGTGTTTTCAGAATCGTTACTATTGACGAACGACGTATCGTCAAAAGAACTAACGGGGAGTTCTCCTCGTAGGGAAGTAGCCGATGCATCTAAGGCTACCAACCGCCGGTTCGCGCTCTATGTATTCACAGCGTTCGTATTGATTGTATCCCTACTCTTCACTGTGCCTGGCTGGGCATTGGCGGGGGAATCTTCTGATAACGAGAAGGGTTGGACTGTCGATCCAGATACGAGCGGCAGCTACTCACTGACTGCTGACACCGAGGGCCTGCAGGACATAATCGGCCAGGTCTGGACCGACAAGTCGGTGAACAGCAACGAGGACGGAACCGCAACGGTCACCCTGTCCGCCATCTCGTCCGCTTCGAATCTTACGACCACCTCGAGCACGCCGCTCGACATCGTGCTGGTGCTGGATACGTCTGGTTCAATGAAAGGCACTAAGCTCAGTAATCTGAAAACTGCTGCTAAAGAATTTATAGAGACGACAGCTGAAGCCAATGAGAAACTTAGTCAAGATGAGCAAACACGCTTGTCCATCGTTCGATTTGCAACGGGATCGTCAATCGTGCAGAACTTGAACTATGTGACGAGCACGAATGTTCAGCAGTATAAAAGCAGCATTGATAATCTAACGGCTAACGGCGCCACTTATGCTGATTCTGCTTTGGATTCAGCTCAAAGCGTACTTGCCAACAGCAGAACTGGTGTCCAGCAGGTTGTAATCTTCTTCACCGATGGTGAGCCGAATCATGGAAACGGGTTCGATAACGAAGTCGCAGCTGATACGGTGAATAAAGCCTACCAAATGAAACAGAATGGTATAATTATCTATGCCATTGGCGTTATGAATAATGCCGATCCGTCAGTGACTGATGACGACAATTTCAACGAGTATATGAATGGCGTCTCGAGCAATTATCCCGATGCGGTTGCTAAGGGAAATAATGGCAATTTCTTTGGAATCGGAGCGTACTACAACACCGAATTTGGCGAACGCGCCGACGGCGATTACTACAAGGCAGCCTCTGATCCCGAAGCGATTTCAAGCATTTTCAGCGAGATATATAGCGAGATAACTTCGTCTACGGAACTGGCGCAGCCTATTACGGGTAACCTGATCTTTACCGATAAGCTCGGCGAGTATGTCGAGGTGAGTGGTGCCCCAACCATCACCATTGGTGGTGAGACCTACAACGCCAAGTCAAACGGAGACGGCACCTACGTCTTCGATGTGCCGGCAAACTACGTCGCGAGCCTTGATGCAGTTGAGAGCAATATCGCAACGGTAACCGTAAAGGTCGAGAACGGTACGGTAACCGCGACCGTTTCCGCTGAGGCGCTCCCTCTGGATGTGTTCAACATTAGCGGGAATACGATTTCTTCAACATGCGATACCAGTCCCATCAAGATTAACTTCCCTGTGAAGGTCAGCGACGACGTTCTGAGCGGCAACTATGTTGACCTCACAGAGGTTGATGATAGCTACGACTACATCAACGAGGACGGCACCGTCACCTTCTACACCAACAGCTGGAGTGGCAAGAACAACGGCGACACCACAGCTACATTTACTCCGGTTGAAGGTAATAGTTATTACGGACAATCGTATAAGACTGCGAACACGGCTAAGAATACGAACGTGACTACCACCGCTAACAACGTTTCTTCCGAGAGCATCAAAGATGGTGTAGTCACCGTTGCGCTCGGCAACAACGGCAAAATCACCTTGGATACCCTGAAGCCGGTGACCGTCGGCGGTGAGGGCTCCGACAAGAGCATGGACGTCGAGAAGATCGTGACTGGCGCGGCGACCGACGTCGACTTCAACTTCACCGCCACCTTCAACACCGTAAAGAGCGCCGAGGCCGCGACCGATGAGGTCCCTGCCGGCACCGAGGGTGGCTTCATCTACGAGGACGGTGCGCTGAATACCGCCATCAGCGAGGACTTCAACGATGGCAACGCCAAGACTGCCTCCTTCGGCAAGGTCACCTTTACCAAGGCCGGCGTCTACGTGTTTGACGTGACCGAGGACAATGCTGCGGGCGAAGTCCCTGACGGCTGGACCTACGACACCTCGACCAGGATGATCACCGTCAAGGTGACCGACAACGGCCAGGGCCAGCTTGTGGCCTCGGTGTCTTATGAAGACAACACCGACAAGACCGACAACGCTGCGGTCTTCATCAACAGCTACAAGGCCGACCCTGCCACCGTCGGCGCGGCGACCGACAACGCCCTCAAGGTCACCAAGCAGGTCACCGGCGCCAACGCCACCGAGGAGTTCGACTTCAAGCTGACGCTTGACACCGACGAGAGCACCGGCTCGATTAGCAACGTCCTGGTCGGCTCTGGCGACGACACAGAGGCCTTCACCGAAGACGGCATTACCGCCTTCACCACCGGCCTCAAAGGCACGCAGGGTAGCCAGACCGTCTCCTTCGACGACCTGACGTTCACCGCTGCAGGTGACTACGTATTCACGGTCGACGAGACCACCGAAACCACCGCGGGCGGCTGGATCTACGATGACTCGACTAAGACCGTCACCGTCAAGGTGACCGACAACGGCGAGGGCCAGCTTGTGGCCTCCGTCGACGGCAACAACCCGACCTTCACCAACAGCTACGAGGCCGCGCCCGTCACCATCGGCGATGGCTTCGACGCCAGCATGGACGTCGAAAAGACCGTGACCGGAGCCGCGACCGACGTCGACTTCGTCTTCACGGCCGCCTTCGACGCCGACAAGAGCGCCGAGGCCGCCGAAGCCGCCGGGCTTCCCGCCGGCACCGCCGAGGGTTTCACCTACGGCGACGGCGCGCTGTCGGTCACCATCAGCGAGGACTTCAACGCGGGCGATACCAAGTCGGCGATCTTCGGCAATCTCACCTTCACCAAGGCCGGCGTCTACGCCTTCGGCGTGACCGAGGACAACGCCTCGGGCGCGGCGCCCTCCGGATGGGCCTACGACAAGTCGACCGAGACCGTCACCGTCACGGTGACCGACGACGGCCAGGGCCAGCTTGTAGCCAACGTCTCCGGCGCCGCCTCCTTCATCAACAGCTATAGCACCACGTCGACCGCAAACTCACCCACCGATGCGTCT
>CAZUFB010000009.1:28252-40227 GCA_964619775.1 uncultured Coriobacteriaceae bacterium | reverse complement strand
GTGCCCACGATGGGCGATTTCCGCAAGATGGCGGCGTATGCGGCCGAGGTGGGGTGCGAGTGCGTGCAGGTGTTCGGGGCCTCGCCGCGCACCTGGGCCGTGCCTCCGGCGGACGGCAAGGTGCTGCGCCGGCTCGAAGAGGCCCGTGCTGCCGGTCGCGAGCCGGGGGCGGCTCCGTTCCCCAAGATGCTCGTGCACGCAGGCTACCTCATCAACCTGGCTTCGGACGACCCCGGGCAGCTTGCCAAATCGCGCGACTCGCTGGCCGGTGAAATCGCCAAGGCGCACGCTCTGGGGGCCGATGCCCTCAACGTGCATGCGGGGTCGAGCAAAGAGCTTCCGCGCGGCGAGGTGGCCGAACGCATCGCGCAGACGGTCTTCGAGGCGCGTCTTGTCGCAGGGCCCGAGGCGGCGCGGTTGCCGGTCGTCTTCGAGGACACCGCGGGGGCGGGTTCCACGTTCGGAACTACGGTCGCCGAGCTGGGCGCGATCCTTCGGGCGCTCGAGGCGCGCGGTGTGCCGACGGCGGAGGCGGGCATCTGCATCGACACCTGCCACGCGTGGGCTGCCGGCTACGACGTGGCGACGCACGACGGATGGTCGCGCCTGCTCGACGAGGTCGAGCGGGAGTGCGGGGGCCTCGCGCGGCTGCGCTGGATCCACGCGAACGACTGCAAGTTCGCCCGCGGCTCCAACAAGGATCGCCACGAGTGGGTCGGCCGGGGGTGCATCGGCCCCGACGGGTTTCGCGACATGGTGTCGCGTCCCGAGCTCGCCCATGTGGACGTCGTGGTGGAGATGCCCGGCGATATGCCCGAGAAGGACGCCGCGAACGTTGCGCTGCTCAAGGGTTGGCGCGACGGTGCATAGCGGACGCAGGCGCGCGGCTTGCGGGATGCGCAGAGGTGCCGGAGGGCAGCCCGGGAGACTATCCGGGAAGACCGTCGAAACGCTTCCGTTGCCAAAACGCCTCCCTCCCCGTGCTCGGCAGGGGAGGGAGGCGATGCGTGCGGCCTTGTCGTCATGGCCGCCGTTTACGCGCGGCGTGCGGCGTTTGTGGGCTTTACAGGTCGCCGGCGATGCGGCGGATAACGTGGCGGCCCTGCGTCAGGGTGCGGCCTGCGGCGGCGCCGATGAGGTACTCGGGATAGTTGTTGGCGAAGTAGCTGCCAGAGCAGTCTCCGATGGCGTAGAGGCCCTCGATGGGCTCGGCGGCGGAGTTCAGGACCTGCATCTCCTCGTTGATGCGCAGGCCGTCGCAGGTGGTCAGCAGCGAGCCGCCGAACCAGCCGCCGTAGAAGGGTGCGGTGCGGATCTCTGAGAGGCGATAGGCCTCCTTGCCGAAGTCCTCGTCCTCCTGGGCGTCGTAGAAGCCGTTGTACTTCTCCACCTCGGCGAGGAAGGCTTCCTTGGCGTCGTCCTCAAAGCCCAGGGCGTCGGCCAGCTCCTCGATGGTGTCGGCGCGCTTAAGCAGGCCGGCCTCGATCTGGCTGGCGTACGCCTCGTCGGGGTCGGGCGTCGCGGCGAGGGTGGTCTGCGTGCCCTTGGAGCAGCCTGCGGTGGCGAAGCGGGCCACGTCCTCGGCCATGTTGGCGTCGAAGATCATCGCCCACAGGCCGTCCTTGTGCAAGGAGGCGGCGAAGCAGGTGAAGTCGTAGGGGCAGCTCTCGTTGCAGAAGCGGGTGCCGTCCTGGCTGACCTTCATGAACGGCTGGCTGCCGGCGTTGAACTGCATCACCGTGCCGCGAAACGCGTCATTCTCGTCGTAGCCGCAGGGCACGCCGTTGTCGACGAGGCCGCGGTTGAAGATCATGGGCGCGCACTCGGTGTCCATCTTGGCGCCGGCCCACAGGCCCGCCTTGATGCCCTGGCCGCGGTCCTTGGGGGAGTAGCTCACGGCGGTCACGCATTCCGGCACGATGGGCGCGAGCGCCTTCACCATGTCGGGGTTGCCCGGATAGCCGCCCGTCGCCAGGATGGTGTAGGTGGCGTTGACCTGGACGTTGCCCTCGTCGGTCGAGAAGATGGCGCCGGTGACCTTTCCGTCGGCGTGGACGAGCTTGACAAGCTCGTGGTTCCACAGGAACTTGTCGTCGTTGCCGGCCTCGGTGATGTAGTCGAGGAGGATGGCGTTGCGGTCGTCGGTGGCGTCGCTGCCTTCGGCGGGGCTGTACATGTGCTGCTGGGGCGGGATGTAGTTGCCCGTCTCGCAGGTCGGGTCGATCTCGGGGCCCATCTCGGCGTCGACGGCGCACACCAGGCCCGCCGGCTCCATGATGGTGTCGAGCCACTCGATCATCTCGGCCGACTCGTCGATCCACATGCGGTGGACCTTCTGGTCGCACTTGAACGAGGCGTAGCGGGCAAGCTCGTACTTCAGGCGCGTGACGTTGACGGACTCGCCGGTCTCCTCGGTGTGGATGGAGTTGACGGCGCCGATCCAGTGGCGGGTGTCCTGGGGCGTGTCGTACGACTCGGCGACCAGGAAGTCGACGCCCAGGTCGCTGGCCGTCGCGGCGGCCATCATGCCGCCGTTGCCGGCGCCGACGATGAGGACCTCGGTCTCGAGGGTGTTGACGATCTCGCCGTCCTCGGGCTCCTCGCCGAGCCACGAGGGGTTCTCCTCCGCGGCGGCCCCCGTCTCCTCGGCGGTCTCGTCGGCCAGCGCGGTGCCGGCGACGGCCATGCCGGCGGTGAGGGCGGTGGCACCGGTGACGAAGCTCCTGCGCGAAATCTGTTCCATCGTGCTTCCTCCTTATGGTGAGGGTTCCAGGCGCATCGGCGCACCTGGCGGGACGGGCGCATGCGGACGGAGGGTCCGCTGTGCCGCAACGGCCCTATCGTGAGCCGGGGACGGGTGCGGGGCGTACACCCCAACGGTATGTAAATTGCCCGGTGCGGCGGTTGCATGGAGGACGTTCAAATCCACCCCGCTGGTAGGTGGCGATATAAAGCAGCAGCTTCATCGTGGTTTTAAGCCACGAAGGGACAGGCGTGGTTGGGCACAGGGTGCCACTCTTGCCCCGATGGGGGGTGCTAGAATGGCGGCGTTCGAGACGACGGGTGCAACGAAGGGACGGCGGGTATGGGGGACGCGGTCGGCAAGGTGGACGCACCGCCCTCCCGCCTTCGGTTTGTTCGCACGTGCGTCGCCCTTTCGCTCTCGCTGATATCGACCTGGCTGCTCAACGCGACGGCCTATCCCGGTTTTGACGGTTTCTTTCCCGAGGCGCGCGACATCGCCACCTCGTTCGGCGCGCTGGTGGCGGTCGCGTTCGCGTTCGTCGCCCTCCATCGTCAGGACTTTTTCACGACGAACCTGTTCATGCGGGGGTCTTTCGTCGCGTTTGTCGTCGGGATTCTTGTGATGCTGGCAGGTGTTCGCTGGGAGAACGCCGCCTTGGCGACCGTCGGGGCATGCCTGTCGAACCTGGGTTCCCCAGTGAGGCTGGTGTACGCGGGGCTGGCCCTCGTGGGGCTCTCGGCCCCGGCGTGCCTGACCGTTTTGGGGACGTCGTATCTTTTGAAGTACGCGTGGATGGGCGCCCTGTGGTTTGCGCCCGGGGCCGTGAAATGGGCGGCGCTTGCGGTGCTGCCGGTCGTCTCGGTGCTCATGCTGCGACCGCTGGTGCTTCCGGTTTTTGCCCGCATCGCCCGGGCCGAGTCGCCCGCCGATCTGGCGATTACCAACCCGTTGTCGTTTCTGCCCTTCACCAACCGGATGTTCGTGACCATCCTCATGTTCTCGGCGGCGCTGGGGTTCGTCATCACCTATGCGGCGCAGGACGGCAACCCCACGCCGTTCATCTACGCCGCCGCGCCCGTCGCCGTCGTGGCGATGGCGGTTATGGTGCGCCGCCGCACCTCGCCCGACGCGCTGTACGGCGTCGCCTATGTGCTGGTGCTCGCGGGTCTGCTGCTCGTGTCCGCCGCGCCGTCCGGGACGGTCGCGGCCAGCTCGGTCGCCAACGCGCTGCTGAACGCAGGCAGCGACGTGTTCAGCCTCGTCGTCTGGTTCATGGCCGCCAGCATCGGCGGGCGCAGCCCGATAGCGGCGCTTCCCGTGCTTATGGCCTGGAGAATCGCCTCGTCGCTGGGCACGGAGCTGGGGGCGCTGTCGGGCCACGCGGTGAACGGTATCAACGATCTTGCGCCCGCGCTGGCGCCGACGTTTGTGGCGGCCGTCGTGCTGGTGTTCGCCACGTACCACTTCTTCACGGGCCGCACGTTCAGCTTCGACCGGACGCTGCTCGGGGTGGAGCCGTTCCGCGCCGTCGTGGCGGACGACGCGCCGCCTGGGTCCGGCGCCCTTTCCGCCGGTGCCGCAGGACCCGGCGCGGCAGGGTCCGTCGTAGCCGCCGGTTCTTCCTGCGTCCCCGACGCCGACCGTTCTGGCGGGCCCGGCGGGCCTGCGGGGTCGCCCATCGACCGTGCGTGTGCCGGGCTGACGGAAGAGTGCGGCCTCACACCGCGCGAGGCGCAGGTGCTGGGGCTGCTGGCCCGCGGCCGCAACGTGGCCTACATCCAGGAGGAGCTCACGCTGTCGCGCAACACGGTCAAGTCGTACGTGGCAAGCGTCTACGGCAAGCTTGGCGTGCACTCGCACCAGGAGCTTATCGACCTGGTGGAGGGCCGGGGCGCGTAGGAGCGCCTGTGCGCCGGTTGTGCCCGGAGTCTCCGTTTGGCCGTCCATGCCGTCGGGCCCGCCTTTCATAGGCTACCATGTGGCGTCGATGGCACCGCGAGGGAGCGTGCCGGGGAGAGGGAGGCGCAAACCATGATGCGTACCGTCGTCCGCATCGACCGCGACGCCTGCAACGGCTGCGGCCTGTGCGTGGAGGCCTGCCACGAGGGGGCCATCGGCTTGGTCGACGGCAAGGCGCGGCTGCTGCGCGATGACTACTGCGACGGCATGGGCGACTGTCTGCCGGCCTGTCCGTGCGGGGCTATCGCGTTTGAAGAGCGCGAGGCGGCGCCCTACGACGAGGCGGCCGTGGCGGCAGCCCGTGCGGGCGGGGCGGCAGGCGGCGCGTTGCGGGATACGCTCGCTTTCGCCGTCAGGTCGGCCGGAGCGCCCGGAACGCCGGAGGTCCCGTTGGCCGCCGGCCTGACGGTGCCGTTCGCTCTTGGCGCCTCGAAAACCCACGGGGCGGCCTCGCGGCTTGCCCAGTGGCCCTGCCAGATCAGGCTCGTACCCGTGCAGGCGCCCTACTTTGCCGGGTGCGACCTGCTCGTTGCGGCCGACTGCACGGCGTTTGCCTGCGCCGACTTCCATGTGCGCTTCATGGCCGGGCGCGTGACGCTGGTGGGCTGCCCCAAGCTCGACGGGGTCGACTACGCCGCGAAGCTCGCAGACATCCTGCGGGCCAACGACGTCCGCAGCGTTCTGACGGTGCGCATGGACGTGCCTTGTTGCGGTGGTCTGCAGCGCGCCGTCGAGGCGGCGGTGGCCGCAAGCGGTCGGGACGTCCCTTGCGCGGTTGTCACGCTTGACCGCGCAGGCCGCGTGCTCGGTTGACTCCCTGCCCGACGTGCCCTTCGCGTCCCGTCCGCTCCGCCCCAAGGAATAATAGTAGGAGGCCTTGATGGAATACCGGTCCTGTGACGCCCTGACGCGGCTCCAGGCGCTCGACGCCTTCCGCACGCGCTGGAACCCCGCCCCCCGCGTCGAGACGGTGCCGCTCGACCGCGCGTTCGGCCGCGTGCTCGCCGAAGACCTTGCGGGGCGGTGCAACCTGCCCGTCGTGCGCGCCTCGCGCTTCGACGGCTACGCGATGCGCTCCGCCGACTTTGCGGCGGCCCGGTCGGTCCAGGCGGGCCTTGCAGACGCCGCCGTCCCCCTTCCCGACACGTCGTCGTGGCGGGAGGGCCGCGACTTCGCGCGGGCCGACACGGGGGACGACTTTCCCGACGAGTTCGACATGGTGGTTGCCGTGGAGTCCACCGCGCGCGACGCCGACGGGCGGCTGCGCCTG
Source organism: uncultured Coriobacteriaceae bacterium (assembly GCA_964619775.1). Lineage (GTDB taxonomy): Bacteria > Actinomycetota > Coriobacteriia > Coriobacteriales > UMGS124 > CAZUFB01. The sequence continues at coordinate 34,252 of CAZUFB010000009.1, read as the reverse complement.
GTTCCCGACGGCAAGTTCGCGGCCGGTCCGGGTGCGGGCGTGAGCCCCTGCGGCTCGGTCTCGCGCGCCGGCGACCCCATCGCCCCGGCGCACCTGCGCCTCACCCCCGAGGCGGTCGCGGCTGCGGCGGTGGGCGGCTACGCGCAGGTCAAGGTGTTCGCCCGGCCGCGCGTGGCGTTCGTGCCCACGGGCAGCGAGCTCGTGCCGTGGGGGTCGTATCCCGAGCGCGGGCAGAACATCGAGGCCAACAGCCTGCTCGTCCGGGGACTGCTGGAGGAGTGGGGCGCCGAGCCTCTTGTCTACCCCGTGGTGCGCGACATGCCCGAGCAGGTTGGGGCGGCGCTCGACCGCGCGCTCGAGGCGGCCGACGTCGTGCTGCTCAACGCCGGCTCGTCGCGCGGCGGCGACGACTTCAACGCCGGGCTGCTCCAAGGCCGTGCGAGCTATTTCCGTCACGGCGTGAGGACGGTCCCGGGCCGCCCCGTCGGCATGGCGCTCGTCGACGGCAAGCCGGTCGTGAACGCCCCCGGCCCGGTGCTGGCGGCTTGGCTGTGCATGGACTGGCTGGTCCGGGGCTTGGTGGCCCACTGGTACGGCATGCCGGTGTTTGCCCGGCGGAAGGTGCGGGCGCGCCTGGCCGAGACGGTGGCCGACGCCAAGCCGCGCGAGCGCATTGTGCGCATGCGCCTGCTGCCCGACGGGCAGGGTGGCCTGGTGGCTGCCCAGGTCGGGGGGCTCGGCGTCCCCCAGACGCTCGTGGCGACCGACGCCCTCTTCACCCTCCCTGCCGACGTGGCCGAGGCCCGTGCCGGAGAGGAAGTCGAGGTGGAGCTGCTGCGGCCGATGGAGCTGGTCGAGGCGTCGTGGGAGGCGTCCGCACCCTGTTAGGGCAATTGCCCTTCCGTTGGAGGCTGCCGCCTCGCGCGCCGATGCCACAGCCACGATGCGAGCAGTGTGAGCAGCACCCCGGCGAGGGCCCCCGAGCAGTCGATGAGCACGTCGGCGAGCTGGCTGCTGCGTCCGCCCACGAAGCGCTGGATGGTCTCGTCGATGCAGGGGACGGCCACCAGGGCCAGCGCGGTCAGCACGGCGGGAACCGGGTGCCGCGGCGGGCGGTGCGGCCCGAACGCCTGCATGGCGATGAGCGCGAGCACAAGGTACTCGGTGAAGTGCGCGGTCTTGCGCACGATGAAGTTGGTGACCCAGCCGCCGGGCAGCCCCACCAAGGCGAGCACGCCCTGCAGCCACTCGACCACCGCCATGCTGAGCGAACCCGAATCGTCCCCCGGCACAAGCGAGTTGCCCCAGATGACGCAGAGCATGAGCGCGAAGGCGACGACCCACGGCCGGCGGACGCGTCTCCGACCTGCCTTCGGTCCGGCGGGTGCGCCCGCCAAGGCCGTTTCGTGCATGTCCTCGTCCCGTGCTGCCATCGTGGCAGGCCTCCTTGTGGGCGATGGGCCGTCCGGTCCGTTTTCGGCGTGCTTAGGCCACAAGCATAGCGGCTTCACCGCGTTGCGAGGTACACGGGCGAAGGTTTCCAGAAAAGGATTTGCGGCAAACCAGAAGTGCTGTTAACCAGGCTTTATTCCCGTTCATCCTACTGATAGCGCGTTGAGCCCCCGATTTCGACCAGATACACGAAACAGTTCCGAAAATCTCCTGCAACTATGCCGTTTCTCGCGGTAGTATGCAAGCTGTCCCGTCTCCGACCCAAGGGAAGGTTTTCGGCACATGGAAGCCCGCATGCCGTCGGCAGGGGCGGTCTCGGCAACGTCGCCATCCGGGGACCTGCGCGCGCAGGTGCTTGCCCGGTTGCTCGCCGCCCACGAGGCGTGGTTCGACGTCGAACGCGACCGCACGATGGCCGGCAGGGCGTTCCCCGGGTACGCGGAGTTCCACTCGTACGGCGAGCGCTACGTGCTCAGCAAACGCGCCAAGCTGTGGGAGGTCGCCAACCACGAATACATCTTCTTCGACACCGTCGAGCGTCTTGAAGAGGATGCCTTTGCGGACATGGTGGCCTTCATGGAGACCGAGGCGCTTGCCGTGGTGCACCCCGAGCCCAACCACATGTCGTCGAACATCTCCCTGGTGGTCGTGGCCGATGCGGTTGACCCTCAGGTCGAGCGCGCGGCGCGCAGGACTCGCTTCCGCAAGAACTTCAAATGGGGACTTTGGGGTTGGAGCGACCTGCGCATCGCGGTGGTCGACCTTTCGGGGCTGCGCTCGGGCGGAGCGGGGCGCGTGACGACCAACGCCGCGGGCAAGGCGCTTCGCAAGACCATCGAGGCCAACCTCGCCCTTGCGGCCGACGACTCAGAGTAGGAGGGTACGAGAATGAACGCGATGGTCGTTCTCATTGTCAGCATAGTCGTCCTCGTAGTGGGGTACGTCTTCTACGGCGGATGGCTTGCTCGGCAGTGGGGTGTGGACGACAGCCGCATCACCCCGTCGCATGAGTTCGAAGACGGCGTGGACTACGTTTCCGCCAAACCTTACGTGGTCCTCGGCCACCACTTCTCGTCCATCGCCGGTGCCGGCCCCATCAACGGCCCGATTCAGGCGGCGGTGTTCGGTTGGGTGCCGGTGCTGCTGTGGATTCTCATCGGCGGCATCTTCTTCGGTGCGATGCACGACTTCGGCGCCCTGTTCGCCTCGATCCGCCATAAAGGCCAGACCCTGGCGAGCGTCGTGCAGGAGAACATCGACAACACCGCCAAGAGGCTTTTCTGCGTCTTTGCCTATCTCACGCTGATTCTGGTCGTGGCCGCGTTCGCCTCGATCGTGGCCGGCACGTTTGCCGTCACGTTCGACGCCAGCGGCGCGGTCGAGGACACCTCCACGAACCTGGCCAACGAGCGCACCGCCATGATCTCGATGCTGTTCATCGTTGCGGCCGTCGTCTGGGGTCTCGTCACCCGCGGGCGCAACATCCCCGGCTGGGCCAACATCATCGCCGCGCTTGTTGTCATCGTCGTCGTGGTCACGCTCGGCTACCTGTTCCCCGTGTTCTCGCTGGGCAACAATACCTGGATGTACATCGTGGGCGTCTACATTCTGGTGGCCTCGGTCGCCCCGGTGTGGATCCTGCTGCAGCCGCGCGACTACCTTAGCAGCTACCTGCTGTACGGCATGATCATCCTGTCGCTCATCGGCATCGTCGGCGCCAGCCTCACCGGCAACGCGTCCAACCTCGAGATCCCCGCGTTCACCGGCTTCACGGCCCAGGTGGGCGACAGCCAGGTCGCCACGAGCGGCTTCCTGTTCCCTGCCCTGTTCATCACCATCGCCTGCGGTGCCATCTCGGGCTTCCACAGCCTGGTGGCCTCGGGCACCACGTCCAAGCAGATCGACCGCGAGAGCCAGGCCCAGCCGATCGCCTACGGCGGCATGCTGCTCGAGTGCCTCGTCGCCGTCATCTCGCTGTGTGCGGTGGCCTTCGTCTTCAGCGGCTACATGGACGGCACCTACACCACGCCCACCGCGGTGTTCGCCGGCGGCCTCTCCCAGATGCTCGCATGCATCCCCGGTCTGTCGGGCGTCGAGGACATTGCCTACTCGCTGCTGATCCTTGCCGTGTCGGTGTTCTGCCTCACCTCGCTCGACACCGCGACGCGCCTTGCCCGCTACATGTTCCAGGAGCTCTTCACCCCGATCGGGCAGACCCTTGAGGACCTCACCGGGTGGCGCAAGTTCTTCGCCAACCCCTGGGTCGCCACCGTCATCACCGTGATTTTTGGCATCACTCTCGGCATGACCGGCTACCAGCTCGTGTGGCCGCTGTTCGGCGCCGCCAACCAGCTGCTTGCCGCCCTGGCCCTGCTTGCCGTGTGCGCATGGCTCGGCAACGCCGGCAAGAACAACAAGATGTTCTACATCCCCATGGCGTTCATGCTCGTCGTGACGCTGACCTCGCTGGCCATCACCGTGTGCAACAAGATCGGCCTCATCGCCGGCGGTGCCATCACCGCGGCCAACGTCCTGCAGCTGATTATCGGCGCGCTGCTGTTCGTGCTCGCCATCGTCCTCGCGGTCAAGGGGGCCAAGGTCATCTTCCACAAGAAGCCCGCTTCGGCTGAATCGGCGTAACCTTGCGTGATGGGGCTCGTTCGGCCGGTGTCGCCCCAAACCGAACGAGCGAGCCCTTGGGAATTGACCCTGTCTATGCGACTGTGAGCTGCATGCCAGAACTTGGATGCGACAAGTCGCAATCTCTAGATGGCCTCCAGAAGGACCTGAACCCGGAACTCGATCGGGGTCAGGTCCTTCGGCTTGGTTTGGGCTTGATGTGAACCTGCTCGGCAGTTCCGCCAGGCAGCTTTTCTTGCACGGTATGCCCTGTGCAAAGCTGTTCGGCGAGCGTCCTGACACAGGTCGCGTGCTCCAATCGGAACTCCGAACCAGCGGTCTTCCTTGCTTTCGGGCGGTTCTGCCGTTTGTGGGGCTTTCAGGCAACGGTGGCGTTCCTGCCGGTACGCGCCGTCGTGTGGCGATGAAGCGCTAGGATAGGGCGGTCATGTTCCGACTTGTCGAAAGGATGGATGCCATGGAGCGACCGAACGCCTGGAAGACGTATTCAGAAGGCCAGCTCGCCGAGCTCGAAGCGTTCTGCGACGGCTATGCCGCCTACCTCGGCGCGAACAAGACCGAGCGGGAGTGCGTCGCCTCGTCGATCGCGCTGGCCGAGCAGGCCGGATATCTGAACCTCGAGGACTGCGTGCGCACGGGGCGCACCCTCAAGCCGGGCGACCGCGTGTACGCCTCGATGCGCGGCAAGACCATCATGCTCGTCGAGCTGGGGTCCGCACCGCTGCAGGAGGGCCTCAACATCCTCGGTGCGCACATCGACTCGCCGCGCCTCGACGTCAAGCAGAACCCGCTCGACGAGGCCCACGGAATCGCGACGCTCGACACCCACTACTACGGCGGCGTCAAGAAGTACCAATGGGTCGCGACGCCGCTGGCCATCCACGGCGTGGTGGCCCTTAAAGACGGTTCGTCGGTGCAGGTCGCGGTGGGCGAGGACCCTGCCGACCCGGTGTTTTATATATCCGACCTGCTGCCCCACCTCGGGGCCGAGCAGATGGGCAAGAAGGCCTCCGAGGTCGTCGAAGGCGAGATGCTCGACGTCGTCGTGGGCAGCCGGCCGTTCGTGGCGCAGGGCGGCTCCGAGCTCGACGAGGACGCCAAGAAGAAGCCGGTCAAGGCGCTCGTGCTCAAGCTGCTCGCCGAGCGTTTCGGCATAGAGGAGGAGGACTTCCTGTCGGCCGAGCTCGAGGTCGTGCCTGCCGGCCCCGCCCGCGACTGCGGTTTTGACCGCTCGCTCATCGCCGGTTACGGCCACGACGACCGCGCCTGCGCCTACCCGAGCCTCATGGCCCAGCTCGCCTGTGCGGATCCCGTGCGCACGGCGGTGACGCTGCTGGTCGACAAGGAGGAGATCGGCTCGGTGGGGGCGACCGGCATGACGAGCCGCTTCTTCGAGAACACCATGGCCGAGATCCTCGAGCTTGCCGGCGAGGGCGGCGAGCTTGCGCTGCGTCGCTGCCTGGCGCGTTCGCGTATGCTGTCGAGCGACGTCTCGGCTGCGTTCGACCCCAACTTCGCGAGCGTCTTCGAACCCAATAACTCCTGCTACCTGGGCCACGGCGTGGTGTTCAACAAGTTCACCGGCAGCCGCGGCAAGAGCGGTTCCAACGACGCCGACGCCGAGTACCTGGCGTTTGTCCGCAAGGTCATGGACGACGCGGGCGTGGCATTCCAGACCGCCGAGCTCGGCAAGGTCGACGCGGGCGGCGGTGGGACCATCGCCTACATCCTGGCCGCCTACGGCATGCAGGTCGTGGACTGCGGCGTGCCGGTGCTTTCGATGCACGCCCCCTGCGAGGTCGTGAGCAAGGCGGACGTGTACGAGGCCTATCGCGCCTACCGCGCCTTCCTAGCCACCGAGTAGTTTGTTGCGGGTCCGCTCTCGCTGCGTTCCGCGGAGGCTTACGT
>CAZUFB010000009.1:25371-28152 GCA_964619775.1 uncultured Coriobacteriaceae bacterium | reverse complement strand
CCACCGAGTAGTTTGTTGCGGGTCCGCTCTCGCTGCGTTCCGCGGAGGCTTACGTACGCCCAGTACGCTGCGCCTCCGCGCGCCTTGCGAGAGCGGGTCCGCTTTTGGAAGGGTTGCTGCGAACCAGCTTTTGCCCGCGTTTCGCGAGGGTTTGCGTGCGTCCGGTGCGCTGTGTCTCCGCGCGCCTTGCGAGAGAGGGACCGCCCTTTCCCACTTTTATGGTCAACGAATTTTCGAATGTATGGTTTCCTCCGATATGGTGGTCAATCGATCGGCGAATGTATGCGGGTGGGATGGCCGCCGGCCTCGGTGTGAGCCGGAACTTCTTTGCGACCTGGCATTTTGCGCGCATAATTCAAGAAGGGAGCGCTCCGCCCCGTTTTCCAGCATGCATTCGATGAACGATTGACCGGCACTTTTGCAGAACCATGCATTGGAGGCCTGATTGACCGTCGGCCGGCCGGTTTCGCCGCGGCCCCGCCCCTACGCCCCATTTTCCCGCAGTCTCACAACCGCGCGGCCCCCTATCCTTCGCCGCCTTGCTCCCAGCGGGTTAACGAGCTATAAAATTTTCATCCAGTGTCCACATTGCAACCACTGTTCGTCCATATTTCGCGTATCCTCCCATCTGATAGATTGTGCAGGCAGACGTCGGTGCGTCCGTTTACGGCAGGCAGGAAGGAAGCGGAGCAGTGGAAAAGTTCTTCAAGATTAAGGAGCGCGGCGGCTCCGTCGGCGACGAGGTCGTTGGTGGCCTGACGACGTTCCTGGCGATGGCTTACATCATTGCCGTCAACCCCTCTATGATGGAGGTGGCCGGCATCCCGTTCCAAGCGGCGCTCACCGCGACGTGCTTCGGTGCGGCCATCATGACCATCGCGATGGGCCTCATCGCCAACCGGCCCATCGCCCTGGCGTCGGGCATGGGTATCAACGCCATCGTGGCGTATACGCTCTGCATGGGTGAGGGCGCCGTCGACTGGCGCGTCGCGATGGCGGTCGTCATGGTCGAGGGCGTCGTGATTTTGCTTCTTGTGCTGTGCGGCCTGCGCAAGGCGATTATGGATGCGATTCCCGTGAGCCTGCGCCGCGCCATCGGCATCGGCATCGGTCTGTTCATCGCGTTCATCGGCCTCAAGGGCGGCGGCATCATCGCCGACGACGAGTCGACGCTCATTGCCCTGGGCGACCTGACCTCGGGCACCTGCATCGTCGCGCTCGTCTCGATCGTCCTGGCTGTCATCCTGCAGGCGCTGCGCGTCAAGGGCGGCCTTATCATCTCCATCGTCGTGGCCACGATCGTGGGCATTCCGCTCGGCGTGACCGTCATGCCCACCGAGTGGAACTTCGGCCTCGACTTCGCCTCGTTCGGCGCGCCGTTCCAGACCGACCCCAACACCGGCACGATGGCGCTGCTTCAGGTGTTCCTGCAGCCCGCTTTGCTGCTCATGGTGTTCTCGCTGCTCATGAGCGACTTCTTTGACACGATGGGCACCGTGGTGGCCGTCGGTAACCAGGCGGACTTCACCGACAAGGACGGCAACGTCGAGGACGTCCAGCCCATCCTGGCGGTCGACTCCGCGGCGGCGGCCGTGGGCGGCATCATGGGCTGCAGCTCCATCACGAGCTTCGTCGAGTCCACCTCGGGTGCGGCCGCCGGCGCGCGCACGGGCCTTTCGAACATCGTGGTGGGCGTGCTGTTCGCCGTCTGCGCGTTCTTCGCCCCGATCATCGGCATGGTCTCGAGCGCTGCAACCTGCGGCGCCCTGGTGGTCGTGGGCTACCTCATGCTCAGCGACGTTGTCGAGATCGACTGGGCCCGCATCGAGCATGCGTTCCCGGCGTTCATCACCATCGTCGGCATCCCGATGACCTACTCCATCACGAACGGCATCGGCTTCGGCTTCATCTCGTACTGCCTCATCATGGTCGTGACCGGCCGTGCCCGCGAGGTCAAGCCGCTCATGTGGGTCGCCGCGCTCGCATTCCTCGCGATGTTCATTTTCGGGTAGGCGAAGGCGCGCGGGGTAATCCGCCGGTTCCAAAGGGTGGCCAAGGGCGGCCTTCCGTTTGCAGCGGAGGGCCGTCTTTTCGTGTGCGTGTCTTGTAGGGCGGCCAGGTATACTGGATATGGCTGTAGTGTCGGAACGGGTGGCAGGAGGCTTTTCGTGAAGCATTACTACTCGACGGTCGACGGTACCGTCCTCACGTTTTCCGATATTCATTCCGAGGGTACCTCGGACTATATCCGAGTGTATTTTGAGCGTCCCAACGACAGCGGTTTTGATTTTGCCGAGGGGACTATCCCTTCTTGCATGTTCACCAAGACCTATGGCTATTCTCAGGACGAGTTGATGGCGATGGCCGAATACCTCCGGCGCAACGAGCTGCTGATTTGGCAGCTTGCTTCGGGCTATTTCGATGGGGGCGAGCAAATTGCCTAAAGCGCTCGCCGACTTCCTTGGATACATCATCTTCTTTTGGTCAAATGAGGAATCTAAACCTCACGTGCACGTGTGCAGGGGGCGCCCATCAAAGGATGCCAGCAAATTCTGGGTCAGCCCGAGCGGCGTGTCCCTGGCGCATAACCGGGGGGACATTCCCACCAAGGACCTCCGTAAGATCGAGGCGTATCTCGTAGCCAACCGCGAGCAGATTTTGATGGCGTGGATGGAACATTTCGAAGGCTGACCTGTTGCTTTGTGTTGCCTCCGGTTCCAAAGGGAGGCCAAGGGCGGCCTTCCGTTTGCAGCGGAGGGTTGCCCGCCGGCTGAGGTCGGC
>CAZUFB010000009.1:19535-25271 GCA_964619775.1 uncultured Coriobacteriaceae bacterium | reverse complement strand
GTCGGCGCGTCGGGCCTTTCAGCGTCCGCCCTGTCGCCCACGTTCCCCGTGGTTCTCACGCGCTTCCCGCATACGGCGGCCGTTCTGGCCCGTCCTGTGCTACCATCTCGCCCCGTCGTACCCGCAGGGCAGTTCGAAACCATCCTGCCCGGGGAGGTCGTCGTGCGCACTCTGTTCTGCGCGCCCGGCGGCGGCTCCCCGAACCAAAACTAAGGAGACAAGGGGCCCGACCCCGCCCATATGGATCGTTACAGCGTCATCCGCCAAAAGCGGCCGCGCGAGATCGTGCTGTTGCGCACAACCGGTTGCGCCTACCGCCGCTGCGCGTTTTGCGACTACCACCTCGACCGCTCGCCCGACGCGGCCGCCAATTACGCTCTCAACGAGGGGGTGCTCGACTGCCTGACCGGCGAGTTCGGCGAGGTCGAGATCATCGACAGCGGGTCGGTCTTCGACTTTGACGAGCCGACGCGCGCCCTTATCCGGCAGGTCTGCCGCGACCGCGGCATCGGCGTCATCCACTTCGAGTCGCACTTTATGTACCGCGACCGCATCCCCGCGCTGCGCGAGGAGTTCGACGGCTTCACCCTCAAAATGAAACTCGGTCTGGAGACCTTCGACGCCGACCTGCGCGAGCGCGTGCTGCACAAAGGCATCTCTGCGACCGACCCGGCCGAGATCGCCGAGCACTTCGACGAGGCCAACTTCCTGTTCGGCCTTGCCGGCCAGACCGCCGACTCGATGCTGCGCGACGTGGAGCTGGGCCTGGAGCATTTCGAGCGCGTCTGCCTCAACCTCATGTGCGAGAACACCACGCCGGTGCGCCCCGACCCCGCGGCCGTCGCGGCGTTCTTGGGAGAGGTCTGTCCGCGCCACGCCGCCGACCCGCGCGTCGACATCCTGATTGAGAACACCGACTTCGGGGTGGGCGACTAGCACATGAACGAACTGCTGCTGGTCGGATCGGTCGTCTTTGTCTTCGGGACGGTGCTGCTGGCGTTTCGCCTGTTCGGGGCCGTGGGGCTCTACTGCATGTCGGCGGTGGCGATGATCCTCGCCAACATCGAGGTCCTATTGCTCGTCGAGGCCTTCGGCGTGGAGCAGACGCTCGGCAACGTGCTGTTCGCCTCGACCTTCCTCATCACCGACATCCTGTCTGAGTGCCACGGCAAGCGCGCGGCCAACCGGGCCGTCTCGCTGGGCCTGCTGGTCTCGGCGTTCTTCCTGCTGCTTAGCCAGAGCTGGCTGCTCTACGCGCCGAGCCCCAACGACACCGTGGCACCGGCGTTTGCGCAGATCTTCTCGAGCACGCCGCGCGTGATGCTCGCGTCGTTCTGCGTGTATGCGGTGAGCCAGTTCTTCGACGTGTGGCTCTACCACCGCTGGTGGGACCTCACGACGCGCCTGTGCGGCGACCGCGATCGTTTTTTGTGGCTGCGCAACAACGGGTCGACCCTGGTGAGCCAGCTCGTCAACACCGCGCTGTTCACGCTCGTCGCGTTCTGGGGCACCTATGACGCGTCGACCCTGGCGTCGATCTTCGTGTCGAGTTACGCCATCTACATCGTGACGACCTTGCTCGACACGCCGTGCATCTACCTCGCCCGGCGCATCCATCGCGGATGCGTGAAAAGACGGGGACGTCGCTGACCCCTCCTCGTGCCTCGCGCGCTGTGTTGCCTTGCTTTTTTTGCCGTCGAGCCGTATTTTTCCCGACAAACGCGGTATCGTTATGTTGAACTGCGCTTCAAGCTGCGCCGCCGTGCGTCGTTCGGACGTGCGTCCCGGTTCGCCACGGCGGCCTATCCGGCTCCCAGGAGGGGCCGGCGGACTCACGGGGGTGCGTATGGACACTGGCAAGTTGCACGCGTCGGACGGTATGGGCGCGCAGGGCGCTCAGGTCGGGGAGGGAGCGACCTGCGCGCAAGACGGCCGCCACGCGTTGCGCCACGCCGCCGCGGCGGCGGGCCTGGGTTTGGTGCTTGCGGCGTCGCTGCCCGCCGGTATGGCGCTGGCCGACGACGCGTCGGGTTCCGACGATTCGTCGACCCTTCAGCTCTTCTCGTCGATCGGTTCGAGCACGATGACGGGCAGCACGACGGCGAGCGCATCCGCCTCTGCCTCTGCGTCCGCATCCGCGTCCACATCCACTTCTACGTCTGCGACGGCCTCGGCCGACGACGACGCCCAGCAGGGCCAGTCCCAGGGCTTCACCTATACGGTCGACTCCGACGGCGAGGCGACGGTGACCGGCTACACGGGCACGGCGAGCGAGATCGAGATTCCGGACGAGCTCGACGGGTACACCGTCACGGCCATCGCGGCCAGCGCCTTTGCCGGCAACACGACCGTGACCTCGATCGTGGTCTGCGACTCGGTCACCCAAATCGGCGACTACGCCTTCTCGGGCTGCACGTCGCTTACGTCCATCCACCTGTCGTCCAGCCTGCAGTGGCTCGGGTCTGCGGCTCTTTCGGGCTGCACCGCGCTCACCGAGCTCGAGATTCCCGCGACGCTCACCGCGTGCGGGACTTCGTGGAGCGGCGGCACGGTTGTGGGCCCGCTCGCGGGCTGCACGTCGCTTGCCGAGGTCGAGGTCGAAGAAGGCGCCACGGTGCTTGCGCCCTACCTGTTCGTGGGCTGCAGCTCGCTGGCGGTCGTCACGCTGCCCGAGAGCCTTGTCAACATCCAGGTCATCGCCTTCTCCTCAACGGGCCAGGTGTCGCAGACGCTGGTTGTGCGCGGTCTCGAAGGGTCGACCGCCGAGCAGTTCGCCGAGGACAACGGCCTGACGTTCCAGAACTCGACGGTGCCTGCGACGGCGATCTCGCTCGACGAGACCGAGGTCTCCCTGTTCGTCGAAAAGACGGTGCAGCTGACCGCGACCGTCGAGCCGTCCGACACCACGGACCGCGTGACTTGGACGTCCTCGAACACCGACGTCGCCACCGTCGATTCGGAGGGCACCGTCACGGCCGTGGCGGCCGGTACCGCCACGATCACGGCCACCGCGGGGTCGGTCAGCGCCACCTGCGAGGTGACGGTCACCGTGCCGGTCGAGTCCATCACCCTCAACCGCACGTCCTTCGAGATCGAAGCGGGGGACGTCCGTCGCCTCACGACCACCGTGAAGCCCGACGACGCCACCGACAAGAGCGTGACCTGGACGTCCTCGAACACCGACGTCGCCACCGTGGCGGCCGACGGCACCGTGACCGGCGTGGGCAAGGGGTCCGCGACGCTCACGGCCACGGCCAACGACGGCTCCGGCGTGGTCGCGCGGGTGCGCGTGGAGGTCGTGAGCGACATCAACGTGGTCGAGACCCCCGAGCAGCTCGCCTCGCCCCACGACTACGGCAGCAACTGCCTCGACTGCTGGACCTACACGCTGGCTGGCGCCGAGGCCCTCGACGTGACGTTCGACGCGCGCACCTATGTCGAGGACACGTTCGACTACATCGAAATCTACGACGCTTCCGGCACGCTCGTGGGCTCCTACACCGGCAGCGAGCTGGCGGGGGCCACGGTCCGGGTGACCGGCGAGACCGTGACGATCAAACTGGTGACCGACGGTCAGACGAGCGCGTGGGGCTTTGCGGTGACGCAGGTCGCGTCGGTCAGCCTGGACGGCTGGAAGGTCATCGACGGGGTCACCTACTACTACGAGAACGGCGAGCCCGTGAAGGGCGAGCGTCTGCTCGACGACGGTTGGCACTACTTCAACGTCTACACGGGCGCCATGGTGACCGGCCTGGTGTACCTGCCCGACGGTCGCCTCGTCTACTACGACGCCCGCGGCGTGATGGTGACGGGCGACGTGCTGCTGGAGGACGGCTGGCACTACTTCGACCCGGTCGACGGCCACATGTACACCGGCCTGGTGTGCCGCTCCGACGGATGGCGTTACTACAACCGCTATGGCGTGCGCGTCAGCGGCCCGGTCGTCATCAACAACGAGACGTACTACTTCAACGAGTACACGGGCCTCATGGTGGTGGACGAGACCTATGTGGACGTGGACATCACCAACATAACCAACGTCACGAACGTGACAAACGTGACAAACGTGGTTGACGTCGACCAGTCGACCACCAACGTCGACGTGGACCAGACTGTGATCGACGTCGACCAGACCGTGATCGACGTGGACCAGACCGACGTGGACATCGACGTCGACGTGGACCAGACCGACGTCGATGTGGACGTCGACCAGACCGTGATCGACCAGTCGATTATCGTCGACGTCGACGCGGACATCGACGCGAACGAGGGCGACCTGTCCGAGGAGGACGAGAACGCCGACCCCGACGACGAGGGTGGCCTGCCCGTGACCGACGTGTCCGACGATTTGCTGCCCGAAGAGTCCTCCGACGAGGAAGACCAGGCTGAAACGGACGCAGAGTCCGAAGAGGCACCCACCGACGAGGACGGGTCGGACGACGAGGACGGGCAGACGTCGAGCAACGATCCGTCGACGAGCATCTTGACGCCCAACAGCTTCGCGTCCGAAGAGACCCCGGACACGGCCGACGAGTCCGAACCTTCCGGCGACGAGGAGGGGTCGTCCGAGGACGCAAGCCAACCGTCCGACGGCGCGTCGCAGGGGAGCGACGCGGACGGACAGACGGGTGAGGAGGCCGACCAATCGACGGGGCAGGCCGAGCAGCAGGCCGAGGAGGCGTCCGCTGACGAAGGTGCCGAGGAGGACGGACAGGCGGACGAGGCTCAGCAACCTGCCGAGGGCGGGGAGCCCGATACCGGCCAGAGCGCCGACCAGGGCGATGACGGGGTTTCCGACGGCGACCAGGCTGCCGACGGCGAGGGGGCGTCCGACGGGGAGCCCGCCGACGAGGAGGTGCCTGCCGACGAGGAGGCAACCGACGGCGACCAGGCCACCGAGGAGGATGCCGCTGCCATCGAGGCTGCGAACATTGCGGCCCAGGTTTCCTACCAGGAGGTTCTGGATTCCGGCTCCTACGTCGACTACGTCTCCGACGCCGTTGGGAATGCGTCCTACACCTGGAGCTACGCGCTCTTCGACATCAACGCCGACGGCATCGACGAGCTGCTTGTGCTCGGCGGCATCGGCGACGGCTTCTCCCACATGCTCGTCTACGCCTACGATGTCGACGCCGGGCAGGCCGTGTTCGTGAGCGACCTCTACGGTTACGGGGCCAACGGCCAGGGCTATTCGGCGGCCTACAACGCGATTGTGTACGCGCCGTTGAACCCGACCGACGCCGCGTCGATCTATCACTTCGTCCAGCTTGTCGAGACTGACTCCGGCGTCGAGTTCGACCTGCTGTTCAGCGTGGGCACCGATTCCGGCACGGCCTATTACTGGGAAGGTGGCGAACTCACGGCCGACGCGGTGGCCCTGACCGATGCCGTGACCGCCCAGGAGATCTCGGCAGACGAGCTTGTGGCCTATCTGGCCGATACGGTGCTGCCCACGTACCAACCCGTCCCGGCGACCGAGGCCGACGATACGGTGGCGGCAGAGGATGAACAGACCGCCGAGGACTCTGCCGACGAGGGTCAGCCCGCCGAGGAGATTCCTACCGAAGAGGTTGTGGCAGAGGAGGAGCAACAGTTTCCTGAGCAGCCTGCCGCCGAGGAACAGGTGTCCGCAGAGGAGGAGCAGCCCGCCGCCGACGAGGGCCAGTTCGTCGAGGAAATCCCTGCCGAGCAACCTGTGACCGAGGATGTCTCTGTTGAGCAACCCGTGACAGAGGA
>CAZUFB010000009.1:0-19435 GCA_964619775.1 uncultured Coriobacteriaceae bacterium | reverse complement strand
CGCAACCGAGGAGCAGCCTGTTGCCGAAGAGCAGTCTCCTGCCGAGGAGGGCCAGCCCGCCGAGGGGCAGGTATCTGCGGAAGAGCAGCCCGCCGAGGAGGTGACCACGGAGGAGGCCCTGCCAACCGAGGAGGCGACCGAGTCTGCGGAGGAGGGGCAGGAAGACGTTGCGACGGTTGAGCTCTCGGCTGAGCAGGAGGCCCAGCTGACGAGCCTCATCCAGCTCTACCTGCGGGCGTGGGAGCGCGCATATGCCGACGGCGATGCACCTGCCACCGACGTCAACATGGTCGTTGAGGCCGGTTCGTCGGCTGCCATCGACACGCAGCTCGTCCTGCTCGCCCTCGGTCTGGACGGCGAGGGGCTCGACGAATACTACGCCCAGAACGGCCAGGCCAACCTCGCCGGCCTCAATGTTACAGTTGCCGAGGACGGGTCGGTGCACTTGGCTTACGACGCGCTGCCCGCCCTTTTGCGCTCGGTCTACGGCACCGACGTTGCCGACGTGTCCTACATCGTCAACCCGCTGCTCGAGGCGGGCGTGGCGCAGGATGCGGGCGACGGCTGGACGTTCTACCAGACCGACGGTACCCAGAGCTCGGCGCTGTGGATTGCCAACGTGCAGTCGTCCGACGACGGTGCCACGTTCTCGTTCGACGTGGCCCTGCTCGACGCCACGGGCTCCGCGACCGTCGATGCGTCCACGCTGCGCTACTTCCACGTCGAGGCGGCGCTTGACGAGGACAGCGTCTTCGGGTTCCATCTCGTCTCGATCGTCGAGGTCTACGACCTGGACGAGACGTTCTCCGACGCGGTGAGCGTCCAGAATGACCTGGAGAATGCAATCGCCGCGGGAACGCCGCTCGCCCAGCCGGTGACGAGCTACCGTTAACCGTCTGCTGTTTGCCCGCGCGGGAGTGCCGACCGATTCCCGAACGGAGGGGTCTGGCGCGCCTGCGCGGGTGTTTTTGCCCTTGTGCGCATAGACGCCGTCTCGTGAAAGGAGTATCCCCATGCCTGCTGCCCCCCGCCGCCTGCTGGCGACCGTCGGCGCCGCCCTGCTGTGCGCCGTCGCCGCTGCGGGCGTCCCCGCCTTGGCCTGCGCCGACGAAGCCACCGTGGACCAGGCTTCTTCCGTTGCGGCCCCCCAGCCCGTCGACCTGTCGGGCCAGGCCAACATCGACTTCGGGTCGGCGGTTTCCATTGCGTCGGGCCAGCAGGTTACCGACTACGCCGACGGCATGGGCACGCTCAAGTACTATCGTCTCGACCTGGCGACGGGAGGCCGCGTGTCCCTCGACGCCACCGTACCGTGGCAGGGTCCGTGGAGCCAGGGAACGTTCCGCATCTTCGACGATGCAGGCAACGAGCTGTGGTCCTATAATTCCCGCAACGACTGGAACTCCACGACGCAGCAGGCGCACTGCGTCGCGTCGCTCGACTTGACGGCCGGCACCTACTATCTGGTGATCGGCGATGACAACGCCACCGGCTCCTACACGTTTACCTACACGTTCACCGACGCCGGCGAGACGGTCGTCGAGACGCAGGACGACCTCAACAACAGCCTCGCCACCGCGATGGCCGTCGAATTGGACACCGCCTACACCGCCCAGATCGCACTCAACGACGCCGACGACTTCTACACCTTCACGCTTCCTACCGCCGGGTGCGTCACGTTCGAGATGCTGGTGGACTGGCAGGGTGGCTGGAGCGACAACGTGCGCCTCTTCGACGCGGCGGGCAACGAGCTGCTGTCCTTCACCACCCGCGAGGGTTGGAACGACACCACCAGTCAGTCGGTCACGGCGAACGAGGCCGACTTGACAGCCGGCACCTACTACCTCGCGGTATCGGGTTCCGGTGACGACTTGTCCGGCCCCTACACGTTCATGCTGGCGTTCGAGGATGCCGCCGAGAGCTTTCCCGAAGAGCAGGGCGGTTCCGACAACGGCCTTTCCGAGGCCGTTTCCATCGAGCTGGGCGGCACCTATCGCGGCCAACTTGCTCTCAACGACCAGATTGACTTCTACACCTTCACGCTGTCCGAGCAGGAGGATGTCCATCTGAACGTCACGACGTGGTGGCCCCGAACCTATAGCACGACGATGTATCTGTACGACAGCGCGGGCAACGAGGTGTGGAACTTTAGCAACGGCGGTGACTGGAACGACCTCACCTCCAGCGCGGTGAGCGTCGAGGAGGTCACGCTTGAGGCGGGCACCTACTACTTCGCCGTGCGGGCTTCCGACTCGTCGACGACCGGCCCGTACGAGTTCTGCTGGTACACCGGGACCGCAGTCGCGGTCGTCGATGCCTCCGACGAGGATGAGACCGAGACGGCCGCCGAAGAGGACGGTCCCTGCGCGGACGGCACGTATACCGCGTCGGTCGCAGGCAGCCTCGGTACGGTCGAGATGACGGTCTCCATCGCGGACGGCCGGCTCACGGCTGTCGACGTCGTCTCCGAGGGCGGCGTCACCCCCGACGAGTACGCGGACCTCTTCGCGTCGTGCATCGCCCAGGCGCGCGAGGCCGCGGCGTCGGTGCAGGAAGACGCGGAGTCGTCGTCCGACTCGCTGCTTGCGTCGATCGAGGCCAAGCTTGCCAGTATGGGAAGCGGCGGCGCGTAGGGCAGAACCCACGTCGATGCCGTCCGAACTTCCTGTCGGTCGATTACGAAAAACGCCCGGCATCCCGGCCTGAGAGAACCGGGATGCCGGGCGTTGCATTAGAGCGGTCCCATGGATAGTTCGAAAAATGCGGAACTCGTCGCGTTACAGCGCATATCCTTCAGAATCGCACCACACGGCGCCTTCGAGCTCTTTCGTCTCAACGAAATCTCCGCCCTGCTTCACCAAGAAAAGGGACCCGTCGGTCTTCTTCTTGGGTACATAGACCCGGCGTTTGACCTCGTCCCCGTTCGGGGTGAAGAACGCCACGAACAGCGGGTGACGCCTCCCTTCGGTCTCGGGCGTGCCGAGGTCCTCCATGGACGCGGGCTTGATGACGATGCGCTCCCCGTTGCGTTCGATGAACATGCGACGGCCTTTCGTTGTCGAGGTGTGTGCGCCGCGCGCATGCGCGCCGGTGCCGGTGGCGACCACTATAGCATCTGGTAAGGCCGCCGTCCCAGCAGCGCGCGGCTTGTGCACGCAACCGTCTCGGCGAGGTCGTCGCGCCCCGTCACCTCGACGAGCAGAGCCTCGGCGCGTGCGAGGTCGTCCTTCCAGGCTTGGGGGCAAAACTTGCTTGCCGGGTCGTTGGGCAGGTCGGTCTCGAGCAGCAGCCGTTCGGACGGGAGGCTGCGTGCGTAGGCGCGCCCATGCCTGGTGGCGAGCATGCGGGTGCCTATCGAGAACAGGCAGCCAAGCTTCACCGCGCGCGCCAGCTCGTCCGAGGTGCCCGAAAACCAGTGCAGGATGCAGGTGTTTTTACGGCAGCAACCCGTGCGCTCGAGCACGTCGAGCACCGGGGTGGCCGCGCGCACCGCATGGACGGAGACGACCTTGCCGCCGTCGGCGCATGCCTGCACGACGCGTTCAAAAGCGGAGAGCTGCAACTCCTGGGTACCGTCGCGCCGGGGGGCGAAGTCGAGCCCCACCTCGCCGATATAGGGGGTCGTGGACGCCAGCTCTTCGAACAGCGCGACGTCTTCCTCGCCGCAGGTGCCGTCCGCCACCCACCAGGGGTGCAGCCCCAGCCCGACGCGCAAGGGCGCGTCTTTGCCGTCGCCTGGCAACCCCGTCTGGCCAAATGCCTTTTGCGCGCGCAGGTAGCCCCGCGGCGTCACCGTGTTCGAAAACGCGCCGACGCCGCATTGCGCCGCCACGCGTGCAAGCTCGGCCGCGTTGCCGGCAAAGTCAAGATGGCAGTGCATGTCAAACATGAAAGGCTCCGCTTATGGCAGGCACGGTACGCCGCAGGGCCTACGACGCGGTCTCTTCGGCCTCGCGCATGCTCCGGACGCGTTCCGGCTTGACGGTGGGTATGCGCACGAGCATGAGCCACAGCAGGAACACGGCCACGCATCCCAGGATGACCCAGACCACGACGCGCTGGACGAAGAACGCGCTGATGCCCATGATCAGGTACGAGACGCCCAGGATGCGGAACTTGGTGCTCAGCGGGATGCCGCCGGCCTTTTTGAACGCGCCGACGTAGCTTTTGTACACTTTCGTCGAGCAGATCCAGGCATACAGGCGTGGCGACGACTTGGCAAAGAGAAACGCCGCCAGCAGCATGAACGGCGTGGTGGGGAGCACCGGGATAACGATGCCGACGCATCCCAGGGCAAACGAGAGCCAGGCACAGGCAAGCAGGATGTAGCGCTTCACGGGGTTCCTTCCGCCGACGATGTCGGGTAGGGTCGCTTAATAATATAGAGACGAATGCCATGCCGGGTCTGCGCACACGGTTGACTTTTCACCGAACGAGCATATAGGAGGGCAAAGCGGCCCGGCACCGTTGCATCCACCGCCCGTTGCCTACGTGGACGGGCGCGTTTGCGCGGCGGCCCGGCGACTTTACCGAAAGCCGCCGGGTCAGCCGGACCGCTTACTGTTTCTTGCGGCCGCCGCTATCCCACGTAGTGCACGTAACCCTCCTTGCGCGGCTTGGCCTCGGGCGCCGGGCCGTCGGCGTAGCCTAAGATGCAATGGCCGATGCCCTCGTAGTCGCCCTCGATGCCCAGCTCGGACAAGATGGCCTTGCCCTCTTCGGAGTCGAACTCCTCCTTGGCGCGGTGGATCCAGCAGCTTGCCACGCCCAGGTCGTGCGCCGCGAGCATGAGGTTGCCCATGACGAGGCTGCCGTCGTAGACGTGGGTGGGGACGCCGCGGTCGGCCAGCACCACGATGACGGCCGGCGCGCCGTAGAACGGGTCGCCGTCGATTCCCATGATCTGGGCGTTCATGCGCGACAGGCGGTCGCGCAGCGCGCGGTCGGTCACGGCCAAGATGAGTGGCGACTGACGACCCATGCCGGTGGCGGCGTAGGTGCCGGCCTCGGCTATGCGCTCCACGACGTCGCGGGGCACGGGGTCGGGTCGGTAGGAGCGGACGCTGCGGCGGGTGAGCATGTTCTCGATGGCTTCCATGGGACCTCCTCAAAGATGGGTGTCGGCGGTTTCGGCGCGCGCCTGCGGGCGCCATATGACCGCTTCTCCCAGTTTTCCCACTTTTCTCCCATCTCTGTCCGCGTCGTCCCGCGGAGATGCTTTAATCGTTGGTGTCGATCGGCGAGAGGGAGGTCTTGCATGCTGTACAACGAACGTGACACACGCTGTGCCCAGGCGCTCGACATCGCCCAGAAGATGATGGTCGCGGCCCGCACCGCCCCCAAGGGCAAGGGAATCGACGCTATAGAATGCGTCGTGGCCGACGGCGACGACCTGGCGCGCCTTGCGACGGAGATGCGCGCCGTGGCCGAGGAGAAGGGCATGGGCTTCTTTTTGCGCGACGCCCTGTGCATCGAGGCGTGCGCGTGCGTGCTGCTGATCGGCACGGCCGACCGCCCGCAGGGCCTCGACTGTAGCCACTGCGGCTTTGCGCGCTGCGTCGATCGCGCCCCCGGCGTCCCCTGCGCGGTCAACAGCGTCGACGTAGGCATCGCGTTGGGGGCGGCGTGCTCCAAGGCGTGCGACTACCGGGTCGACACCCGCGTGATGTTCTCGGCGGGCCTGGCCGCCCAGCGCCTCGGGATGCTCGGGACGTGCCGCCAGGTGTACGCGCTGCCGGTGAGCATCTCGTCCAAGAGCCCGTTCTTCGACCGCGGGCCGGTGGCGTAGGTGGCGGACGCGGCGGATGCGGCCGCAAAGCTCGATGCCTTGCGTGCGATTCTGCGCCAGGCGGGCGGGGTCGCCGTGGCATTTTCGGGCGGGGTTGACTCGACGCTGCTGCTCGCCGTGGCGCACGAGGAGCTGGACGGGCGGGCGGTGGCCTTGTCGGCGGCCTCCCAGGCGTTTCCCGTCCGCGAGCTTGCCGAGGCGCGGGAGTTCTGCGCCCGACGGGGCATCGAGCAGGTCGTGGTCCATGCCCACGAGGTCGACGCCCCCGGCTATCGTGACAATCCGCCCGACCGTTGCTACCTCTGCAAGCGCGCGCTGTTCGGTGCCCTGTGGGACGCGGCGCGCGAACGGGGCATCGACGTGCTGGCCGACGGGTCCAACACCGACGACGAGGGCGACTACCGTCCCGGCATGCGCGCGTTGGCCGAGCTGGGTGTTCGCAGCCCCCTGCGCGAGGCGGGTCTCTCCAAGGCCGAGATTCGCGCCCTGTCGCGGGAGATGGGCCTGCCCACGTGGGACAAGCCGTCGTTTGCCTGCCTGTCGTCGCGCTTCCCCTACGGCGAGCGCATCACCGACGAGGGGCTGGCCCGTGTGGACGCCGCCGAGCAGTATCTGCTGGGATGCGGCCTGCACCAGGTGCGCGTGCGTGTCCACGGCGGCGTCGCGCGCATCGAGGCGCTACCGCAGGAAATGGGCCTTCTCGTGGACGAACCGCTGCGCTCCGAGGTGCACCGCTGCCTGCGCGAGCTGGGGTTTGCCTATGTGGCGCTCGACCTGGGCGGCTACCGCACGGGCAGCATGAACGAGGTTCTGGGGCACCCGGCGCGGGGATAGCGCGTCCGGGTGTCCCCTGGGGAGGGGATGCGGGGCATGCTGCTGGTTTTGACGGGGGACGTCCAGATCGGCAAGACGACCTGGCTGCTCGAGACGGTCGGGCGCCTCGAGAAGGCGGGCGTCCGCGCGGAGGGCGTCGTCGCGCCCGGTGTGTGGCGTCCGGTTGCGGCGGGCGACCCGGCGTTCGGAAGGGCGTCCGCAGCGCTTGGCGGCGCGACGGCACGGGGGCAGGGGGTCCGCCAAGAGGTCCGCTACGACAAGCTCGGCATCGACAACCTGCTGCTGCCGGGGGGCGAGCGCGTGCCGTTTGCGCGCCGCGAAGACCTGGCCCGTGCCGAGGGCCGCTACGACGCCGGGAGCCAGGCCGCCCGCGCCGGCCTCGCTTGGCATATCGACGACCGGGCCATCGACCGGGTGAACGGGCACTTCGACCTGCTTGCGCGGCGGGCCGCCTGCGACGCGCGGCCTTGTGTGCTCGTGGTGGACGAGCTCGGCCGGCTCGAACTTATGCGCGGCGAGGGGCTTACGTCGGCGATGTCCCTGCTCGCCCGCGGGCCCCAGGGGCGCTACCGCCATGCGGTGGTGGTGGCGCGCGACATGTTCGGCCTCAACGACCGCGTCGAGGGGCTGTTTGCGGAGGCCTGGGGAGGGTCGGCCCGCATCGCCCCCGGTCCGGAGGCCTGGGACGCCTGGTTTGCCCCGCTGATCGGGTAGGCGCGGAACGCCGGGGGCGCCCGCTTACCGCAGGACCTGCGCGATCGCGCCGCCGCCCAGCACCTCGTCCCCGTCGTAGGCCACGGCGAACTGGCCGGGGGCGATGGCCTTCTGGGGCTCGTCGAACTCCACCCGCGCAGCGCCGTCGGCAAGCGGCACCACCGTGGCCGGCTGCTCGACGTGGCGATAGTGCGTGCGCACGCGGACGCGCACGGGCCGCCCGGGCGCTTGCCCGCCGACCCAGTTCCACCGCTCCGCCAGGCATCCGGACGCCATGACGGCGGAGAGGGGGCCCACGGTGACGGTGTTGGCCTTCGCGTCTTTGGCGCACACGTAGACGGGTGCGCCCAAGGCCACGCCGAGCCCCTTGTGCTGGCCGATCGTGCAGCCGGCGACGCCGCGGTGGCGCCCCACCACGGTGCCGTCAACATGGAGGATGTCGCCGGAAGGGTAGGGACCGCCCCGACGTCGTTCGAGAAACTCCAGGTAGTTGCCTACGGGTACAAAGCAGATGTCCTGGCTTTCGCTTTTGCTGGCACAGGGGAAACCCTGCTCCTCGGCGACGGCGCGCACCTCGTCCTTGGCCATCCCGCCAAGGGGCAGCAGGGTGCCGGCGAGCTGCCGTTGGCCGAGCAGGCACAGGAAGTAGCTTTGGTCCTTGGCCCGGTCGGCGGCCTTGCGCAGCATTAAGCCGCCCGAGCCGTCCGCAGCCTGCCCGATACGGGCGTAGTGGCCGGTCGCCAGCAGGTCGAAACCCAGGTCGTGCGCCCGGTCGAGCAGCAGCCCGAACTTGACGCGGCGGTTGCAGACGACGCAGGGGTTGGGGGTGAGGCCCGCCTCGTAGGACGCCGCAAACCCATCGACCACCGCGGCCTCGAACTGCGCGGCGCAGTCGAGCACCATATGGTCGATGCCGAGCCTTCGGGCCACCGCGCGGGCGTCCTCGATGTCGGCCAGCGCCCGGTCGCGCGGGGCGCCGGGGGACGCGTGCAGCAGCATCGTGGCGCCGGCGACGTCGTGCCCCTGGCGTGCGAGCAGGTAGGCGGCCACACTTGAGTCGACCCCGCCGCTCATGGCGACCAGCACGCGTGCCACGCAGACTCCCTAGTCCACGTTCGCGCTGGCGCGCATCGCGAGGATGGTCTTCTCGAACAGCTTATCGAGCTCCCAGCCAAGCCGGGCGGCCCCCTCCTCGATGACTTCGCGCGAGCAGCCGGCCGCAAAGCGCTTGTCCTTGAACTTCTTTTTGAGCGACTTCACCTCGAGGTCGGAGACGCTCTTGGAGGGGCGCATGAGGGCCGCGGCGCCGATGAGGCCGGTGAGCTCGTCGACCGCAAAGAGGGTCTTCTCCATGTCGCTTCGGGGTTCCAGGTCCAGGCAGTGCCCGTGCCCGTGGCTCGCGCAGCCACGCACCACGAGCTCGTCGATGCCCTCGTCGCGCATAATCTGCTGCCCGCGCACGCAGTGCTCCTCGGGCCAGCGCTCGAAGTCCAGGTCGTGCAGGATGCCTACCGCCTGCCATAGGTCGGCCTCGTCGGCATGGCCCTCCTCGGCGGCGAACCAACGCATCACGTCGCCCACGACGCGGGCGTGCTTGCGGTGGAAGTCGTCCTCGTTGTACCGGCAGACCAGTTCGTAGGCCTCTTCGGGAGTGGGAATCATGCGGGGTCGTGCTCCTTTTGGTGTCGGGTGCCTCCGGCGGGGGGCTTCGCCGCGGTTGGTCGCAAGGGCGTTTGCGCTTGCGGCTTACGGGTGCCGCCCGCGTCTCGCATAGACGGAGGTCGCAACCCCGTTGCCTTGCCGTTCCGGTTTCAAAAATGGGCGTTCGGCAGACTCCCTGCCATGGCGGGGCCCTCCGTCCTGTATGTGATGGATTATAAGCAACCAGATTTTGACGCGAGGAGCGAAAGGAGGTGTTCTCATGAGAGGTGCACGAACGTTATGTACGATGACCTGCCGTGTGCAGAGGCGCGGGTTTAATCGCATAGCCGTCGATGCCGCAGACGTCTCGAGGGTTCCCGAAGCGATTCCAGCCGACGGAACCGTCGAGATTTTTTTGGGCGCGAAGCGTTCGGACCGTCTGCCGACCGCAATCGCCGCATCGATGCCAAGGCGCGGTCCGTCCCCCTGATGCGTCCCCGCCGACGCCCAGTTCGGGCGCGACTTCCATACCGCATACCTCGAACGCCCCTCTCGAAAGGAGCACCCCCATGACGCTTCGTTCAAGCGCACCTGCCGTCCGGCCCGTTTCCCGCCGATCTCTTCTCAAAGGCACCGCCGCCGCAGCCCTGGGCCTCGGCCTGGCGTCCGTTCTGCCTGCCGGCCTTGAAACCCAGGTCGCCCGGGCAACCGAGTCGTCGGGCGACGGCACCTTCACGATGGCGATCAGCTACATGCCGACCTCGCTGCAGCCGTCGAGCGGGGGCAACGACGACCAGACGATCGTGGTGCGTCCCGTCTACGAATGCCTGTTCCAAGAGCTGGCCGGCGACGAGATCGAGTACCACCTCGCCGACAGCCTCGAGATCTCCGAGGACGGCCTCACCTACACCGTCCACATCCGCGAAGACGCCAACTGGAGCGACGGGGAACCCGTCGTCGTGGACGACATCATGCTCGCCCTCGCCTATGGCGGGCGCAACTCCGACGGCGTGACCACCAGCACCTACGTCAACGACGAGCCCGTCACCTTCAACCAGATAGATGAGAAGACCTTGGAGGTGGTGTTGCCCAGCGTCTACGTCACCTACATCTACACGATGTGCAACTGGTATCCGCTGCCCTCGCATATCTTCAGCGACTACACCGAGGTCGTGGACCAGGCGAGCTGGTTCTTTACGACCGACATGGTCACGAACGGCGCCTTTACCGTGGAGGAGATCAACGAGGACAGCATCGTCTACGCCCCGCGCGACGACTACTATGCCGGCGAGCTCTCGATTCGCAGGCTTGTCGCCAGGACCATCGGCTCGGGCAGCACGCGCCAGGTGGCGTTCGAGAACGGCGAGATCAGCTACATGCGCATCACCTCATCCGAGGAGCTCGAGCGCTACTCCTCCGACGAGTCGACGTACACGGTCTACTCCGTGTCGGAGTCGCGCCTCAACTACCTGCAGCTCAACATGAACGGGCCGGTCATGTCCACGCTGGGGGAGGATGCGCGCAGGGCCATCATGCTGGCACTCAACAGCCAGGAGATCATCGACTTCGCCTACGGTACCGACGAGCTGGCCACGCCGGCGAACAGCCCGCTCACCCCCGACCAGTACGACTACGACCCCGACTGCGCCGGCTACACGCAGGACGTCGAGCTGGCCGCCGAGCTTGCCCAGTCCAGCGGCCTTGCCGGGCAGACGCTCACCTATATCTACAACGCCGACCGGTCCAACATGGAGCAGGTCGCCGTCGTGATCCAGCAGGAGCTGGCGGCAATCGGCGTGAACCTGTCCATCGAGGGACTCGACTCCACGACGTTCTTTAACCGCTTCTTCTACGGGACGTACGGAACCGACCAGGGCAACACCTGGGATTTGGGGACCAACGGGTGGGACTCGGAGCGCGGCATCAGCGGCCGTCAGGCGTATACCTACATCGTCCAGGGGTCGACGGGCATGACGACGGGCTTCTCCGACGACATCGCCGACCTGGCCCGGCAGGCCAACACAACCGCCGACCAGGATGAGCGCTATGAGCTGTGGAAGCAGATACAGGAGCGTTATTTCGAGGAGTACTGGGAGTACCCGCTGACCTACACGAACTACGTGATGGTCTCCCACAAGGACGTGAGCGGCCTGGACGCCTCGCCCATCGTGCCCGAGTTTTCGCAGTACGCCGCCATCCAGATGGCGTAGGCGCCGTAAAGGCGCAGGCGGGAGGGGTGTGGATCGCGGTCCGCGTGCCCTGCCGCGTGCCGGACGGGTGCGGGCGGCCTGATTTTCGAGTCGCCCGCACCCCGGCGCGACGTTCCGGTCGTGCGCGAAGAGGACGCTTCCATGCTGAGATACATCGTCAAAAAGGTCGCACAGCTCGCCGTGGTGCTGGTGCTCATATCGTTTCTGTCGTTCGCGGTCGTCTACTTTGCCCCGGGGGACATCTCCCAGATGTACATCACCGTCGACATGACCGAGGAGCAGCAGGCGGCCGTGCGCGAGAGCCTCGGGCTCGACAAGAGCCTGCCCGAGCAGTACCTTGCCTGGGCATCCATGGTGCTGCAGGGCGACCTGGGCGTCTCGCTTTCGAACAGCAACATGCCGGTCGCCACGCTCATCGGCAACCGCCTGCCGGCCACGCTGCTGCTCATGGGGTGTTCGCTGGGGCTGGCCCTGGTGCTTGCCGTCCCCTTGGGGCTGTGGGCCGGTTACCGGCGCAACTCGAAGGTCGACGCCGTCATCAGCGCGGTCTCCTACGTCGGCATGTCCATCCCGTCGTTTTGGTTCGGCATGGTCCTCATCATCCTGTTTGCGGGCGTGCTCCACGTTCTGCCGTCTTCGGGCATGCACACCGTGGGCGCCGAAGGCCCGGTCGACACCCTGCGCCACCTCGTCATGCCGGTGCTCGCCCTGGCGATCGGGGACGTGGCGGTCTACATCCGTTACGTCCGGGCCAACACCATCGGCCAGCTGGGGGAGGAGTACGTCGTCGCCGCGGAGGCGCGCGGGACTCCGCGCGTCAAGATTCTGTTCAAGCACGTGCTCAAGAACACGCTGCTGCCCGTCATCACGCTTTTGGGCATGAACCTCTCGTCGCTGGTGTGCGGCTCGTTCATCATCGAGACCGTGTTCGGGTGGCCGGGCGTGGGCACGCTTGCCATGGACGCCATCGGGACGCGTGACTACACCGTCATCATGGCGTACATCATGCTTTCGGGGACCATCCTGGTGGTGGGCAACTTTGTGGCCGACATCCTGTATGCCGTCGTCGACCCGCGTATCAAACTTTTCCCGTCGGGACCGCCGGGCGGGCGCACAGACAAGGACATCCATCATGACGACTCGGACATCGACGGCGGGCCGGCGGCCCTTGCAGGAACCGCGGCCCCTTCCGCGCCTCGACCTCAACGCGAAGGCGTTCGAGAAGCTCGAGCGCAGGGATAGGGCGCGGCTGCCTCCCAAAGGGACGGGTTTCTGGCGTGCCTTCGTCCGCGAGCTCGTCGCCAACAAGCTTGCGTTGGTGAGCGTCGTGCTGCTGGCGATCATCGTCGTCGCCACCCTGCTCGCCCCCCTGTCTCCCTACGACCCCTACGCGCTCGACGTGACGGCCAAGCTCGAGGACCCGTCGGTGGCCCACTGGTTTGGCACCGACGAGTATGGGCGCGACTACTTTACGCGCATCCTGTACGGTGGACGGGTGTCGCTGACGGTGGGGTTCTGCTCGATGCTGCTGACGACGATCGTCGGGTCGACGATCGGCATAGCCGCCGGATACATCGGAGGCAAGCTCGACACGGTCCTGATGCGCTTCACCGACGTGTTCCTGGCGCTGCCGAGCATGCTGCTCATGGTGATTCTCAACGCCTTTTTGCGGCCCAGCCTGCCGACGCTTATCGCGGTGCTCAGCCTGTTCGGGTGGGCGTCGGTGGCCCGCATCACCCGGGCCGAGACGATGTCGCTCAAGGAGCGGGACTTTATGGTCGCGACCAAAGGCCTGGGCGCCTCGCACCTGCGCATGGCGGTGATGCACGTTCTCCCCAACACCCTCGGCCCGGTCACCGTGGCGGCGAGCCTGAGCGTGGCGAACGCGATCTTGGCCGAGTCCTCCCTGTCCTTCCTGGGGCTGGGGGTCTCGATTCCCCTTGCCTCGTGGGGGAGCATGCTGCAGGGGGCCCAGTCCCAGATTTTGACCCACCCTCTTTTGGCCGTGTATCCCGGGGCGATGATCCTGATAACCGTGCTGGCGTTCAATCTGCTGGGCGACGTCTTGCGCAGCGCCCTCGAGTCCGAGGCCGGGAGGTAGAAGGAGGTGGAGGAGATGGCGGACGACGAAAGGGCGCCGGAAGAGGGCGCCGTCCCGCTGCTCGAGGTCGAGGACTTGCGGGTGAGCTACCCGACGGAAGGCGGCACCGTGCACGCGGTGCGCGGCGTGTCGTTTTGCGTGGAGGCGGGGACGACCTGTGCGCTGGTGGGTGAGTCGGGCTGCGGCAAGTCGGTTACCGCCAAGAGCGTCATGGGTCTGGTGCGCCGGCCCGGGCGCGTGCTGGAGGGCAGCCGCATACGCTTCGACGGGCAGGACGTGCTCGGCTTCGACGAGACGCGCTGGAACGCCTTCCGCGGCAAGGACTGCGCCATGGTCTTCCAAGACGCGCTCGCCTCGCTCAACCCTACCATGCGCGTCGGAAGGCAGCTGACAGAGGCGCTCGACAACCATTGCCCCGAGATGACGGCGGCCGCCAAGCGGGAGCGTGTCGTCGAGACCTTGCGTCTGACCGAGATCCCCGACCCCGAAGGGTGCATGCGGCGCTACCCGCACGAGCTTTCGGGCGGTATGAGGCAGCGCGCGATGATTGCCTCGGCGATGGTGGCGCGCCCCAGGCTCCTGATAGCCGACGAGCCGACGACCTCGCTCGACGTGACCGTGCAGCAGCAGACCCTCGACCTGATGGGGAGTCTGCGGGAGCGGTTCGGCACCGCGGTGCTCCTCATCACGCACGACCTGGGGATCGTGGCTGGCATGGCCGACCGCGTCGTCGTCATGTACGCGGGCAGGGTTGTGGAGCAGGGGCCGTGCGACGACATGTTCCGCCGCCCGGCGCATCCCTACACGCGGGCCCTGCTGGCGTCGGTTCCCCGCCTCGACGCCCCGGCAAAGCAGGGAATGCGCGCCATCGAGGGAACGCTGCCCAGCCCGATGTCGGAAGAGCCCGGCTGCGCGTTCTGCGACCGGTGTCCCCATGCGATGAACGTGTGTGCCCAGGCGGAGCCTCCCATGCTCCCCGCGAGGGCGGCCGGTGTGCCGGGTGGGGAGAGTCCTGCCGCGGGGCACGAGGTGGCCTGCTGGTTGAACGACCCGCGCTGCCCGGGGGCGTGCGGGGCATGCGAGGAAGGGGGCCGCGATGGGCGGTGAGGCGCGCGAGGTTGCGGAGCTCGAGGTTTCCAACCTCGAAAAACACTACCCTGTCGGCGGCAGGAGGGTGCTCCGCGCCGTCGACGGCGTGTCGTTCTCCATCGGCCGAGGCGAGACGCTCGGCATCGTGGGGGAGTCGGGCTGCGGCAAGACGACCTGCGGCAAGACGTGCATCGGCATGCTGCCCCGGACCGGCGGCACCGTGCTTTTCCGCGGGGTCGACGTCCACGGAATGGATCGCCGCGAACGGTTTGCCTTCACACGGCGGGCGCAGATGGTGTTCCAGGACCCCTACGCCTCGCTCGACCCCCGGCAGAAGGTCTATGGAATCGTCGCCGAAGGCATCCGCATCCATCGGCTCGCCAAGAGCCGCAGCGAGGAGCGCGAGATGGTCTTTCGGCTCCTCGACCAGGTTGGCCTGGGGGAGGAGAGCGCCGTACGCCACGTGCGGGAGTTCTCGGGAGGGCAGCGCCAGCGCATCGGCATCGCGCGGGCCCTCTCGGTAGACCCGGAGTTCCTGCTGTGCGACGAGCCCGTCTCGGCCTTGGACGTCTCGCTGCAGGCCCAGATTGTGAACCTGCTGGTGCGCCTGCAGCGCGAGCGCGGGCTCACGATGCTGTTCATCGCGCATGACCTTGCGGTCGTCAAGCAGGTCTCGGACCGCGTGGGCGTGATGTACCTGGGCAAGATGGTCGAGTGCGCACCGGTCGAGGAGCTTTACCGCAACCCTTTGCACCCCTACACGCAGGCCTTGCTCGCGGCGGTTCCCGTCCCCGACCCCGAGCAGTCCCGCAACCGCGCGCGCATGCCTTTGAAGGGCGAGGCTCCGAGCCCGGTGGATCCCGGTCCGGGCTGCCGTTTCTGCGCGAGGTGCCCGCGGCGGACGGAAGCCTGCGGGCGCGTCGAACCGCTCTCCGTCGAGGTTGCGCCCGGCCACAGCGTGGCGTGCCATCTGTACGGCGACGGCGCGTGAGCGCGCCGGCAGTTTTCACCGGCCCCCTACCCGACGACCGGACGGCAGACCAGCGTGTGCAGGTCGTGCTCGAGCTCGTCGCAGGCAGGAGGCATTATTTAGATTACTGGACTAAAGGAGCAACTGCGGAACGGCGAAACCTTTATACGCTGTGACAGCTTCCCGTTTCCCCAAGAACATCTACGCCGCTCGCCGTCCCGTCATGCACGGAGCACTTTGTCGTGCTAAAGTATCGCGAATCCGCACGTCCCGTCCCGACGCGACCCGCCGACGCCGGCAAAGGAGGATCGCCACGATGCAGCGCGCGCTCAACTTCAACGCAGGTCCTGCAGCCCTGCCCGAGGCCGTGCTGCGGACCGCCGCCGCGGAGATGCTCGACTACCGGGGTACCGGCATGTCGGTCATGGAGATGAGCCACCGCAGCGCCGTTTTCAAAGGGATCATCGAAGAGGCCGAAGCCGACCTGCGCACCCTGCTCGGAATGCCCGACAACTACCGGGTGGTGTTCATGCAGGGCGGCGGCACGCTGCAGTTTGCCGCGGTGCCGATGAACCTGATGCGCCACGGTACGGCCGACTACGTCCTCACCGGCTCGTGGAGCAAAAAGGCTTTCAAGGAGGCCCAGCTCTACGGCACGCCCCGCGTGGTCGCGTCGAGCGAGAGCGCCGGCTTCTCCTATGTCCCCGACTGCTCGCAGCTCGACGTCGCCCCCGGGGCCGACTACGTCTACATCTGCCAGAACGAGACCATCGGCGGGATCCAGTACCGCGAGCTGCCCGACACCGGCGGAAAACCGCTGGTGGCCGACGCCTCGTCGTGCTTCCTTTCCGAGCCGATGGACGTTGCGCGCTACGGGCTGGTATGGGCCGGCGCACAGAAGAACATCGGCCCTGCAGGCACCACCGTCGTCGTTGTGCGCGACGACCTGCTCGAGGGCGACGTGCGCCCCGACACCCCCACCGTCATGCGCTACAAGGCATTGTCCGACGCGGGCTCGCTGCTCAACACGCCGCCGTGCTGGGGCGTCTATATGTGCGGCCTCGTCTTCAAGTGGATCCTCGACCAGGGCGGGTTGCCCGCGATGGCCGAGCGCAACCGGGCCAAGGCGAGCCTGCTCTACGACCGCATCGACGCAAGCCGCCTGTTCCGCGGCTGCGCCCAGCCCGCGTCGCGCAGCGTCATGAACGTCACGTTCACCACCGGCGACCCCGCGCTCGACGCGGCGTTCGTCGAAGAGGCAGGCAAGGCCGGCATCGTGGGTGTCAAGGGCCACCGCAGCGTCGGCGGCATGCGCGCAAGCCTCTACAACGCCGTGCCCCTCGAAGCCGTCGAGGCCCTTGTGAGTTGCATGGACGCCTTCGAACGCATGCACATGCCGCCGACGGTCTCCGTCGCCTCCCCGTCGGGCACCCCTTCTTCGTCTATCTAGCCGGTGCGCACGCGGGCTTGCAGACCCGTCGCCACCGGCTTCCGAACCGCACCGCGACCCTGCGGCTTGTGCGCGGCAGGGGCCTTTCCGCATACCAGCCCGCATCAGCGCGGGCGCCTGTCCCCCAAAGGAGCGATTCCATGCGCCGCATCAAGACCATCGACAACATCACCAAGAAGGGGCTCACCGACCTGGGTGCAAACTACGAGCTCGTCGACGACGTCGAGGACGCCGAGGCTATCATCATCCGCAGCTCGAGCATGCACGAGATGCGGCTGCCGGCGGGCGTTGCCGCCGTGGCGCGTGCCGGCGCCGGTTTCAACAACATCCCCGTCGACCGCTTCGCACGCGAGGGCGTCGTGGTCTTCAACACTCCCGGTGCAAACAGCAACGCCGTAAAGGAGCTCATGGTCTGCATGTTCATGCTTGCGAGCCGCGACGTGCTGGGGGGTATCAAATGGTGCCGCGACCACGCCGACGACCCCGACGTCTATACCCACGCCGAGGCCGCCAAGAAGGCGTTCGTGGGCTGCGAGGTCAAAGGCAGGACGGCCGGCGTCGTCGGCTTGGGCAACGTAGGCAGCAAGGTGGCAAACGCCTTGGTCGACCTCGGCATGACGGTGTACGGCTACGACCCCTACATCGCGGTGAAGGACGCATGGCAGCTCAGCCGCGACGTTGTGCGCGTCGACGACCTCGACGAACTGTGCGGCGAATGCGACTACGTGACCGTGCACGTGCCTAGCGAGCCGGACACCTGGGGTCTCATCGGCCGTGAGCAGATTGCCTGCATGCGCGAGGGCGTCGTGCTGTTCAACTACTCGCGCGAGACCCTCGTCGACGAGCAGGCCGTGGCCGAGGCCTTGGAGAGCGGCAAGATCCGCCTGTTCGTGACCGACTTCGCCACGCCCGGCGTCATGCGCATGAAGAACACCATCGTGACCCCGCACGCCGGCGCCGGCACCGCCGAGGCCGAGGAAAACTGCGCCCGCATGGCGCTCGACCAGCTCAAGGACTACCTCGAGAACGGCAACATCAGAAACTCGGTGAACTATCCCGAGGTGCAGATGGGCGTCTGCCGCTCGGGCGGACGCGTGGGGGCGCTGCATGCCAACGTCCCCAACATGATCGGCCAGCTCACCGCCATCCTGGCCGCCCAAGGCGCAAACATCGTGCGCATGGCCAACGAGTCGTTCGGCGAAAACGCCTACACGCTGTTCGACGTCGACGCGCCGGTGTCTCCCCAGACCGCCGACGCTCTGCGCGCCATCGAAGGCATGTGGCGCGTGCGCGTCATCAAGTAGCCGCGCCCTTCCGCCGCGCCATCGCCCCGACGAAAGGATCCGTCCATGCACATCAGCCCGCTCTCCTGCCTGCGCCCGACCGCCGGACGCGCCGCCGAGGTCGCCGCCCTGCCCTACGACGTCTACGACCGCTTCGAGGCGCGCACCGCAGTCGCCGGCAAGCCGCTGTCGTTTCTCAATATCGACCGGCCCGAAACGCAGTTTCTCCCCGACCAGGACATGTATGCGCCCGAGGTCTACGCCAAAGCCCGCGAGCTGCTCGACCGCATGGTCGCCGACGACGTGCTCGTGGAGGACGTCGCCACAACCTACTACCTCTACCGTCTTGAGGCAGGCGGACGGGCGCAGACGGGCTTCGTGGGCCTCTGCCCGGTTGACGGCTTCCTCGACGGCACTGTCAAGAAACATGAGAACACCCGGCCTGAGAAGGAGCAGGACCGCGTGCGCCACATCGAGGCGCTCGAAGCGCAGACAGGCCCGGTCTTCCTGGCTTTTCGTCCCCAGGAGAGGCTCAAGGGCATCGCGGCGACCATATGCGGCAAACCCCCCCTCTATACCTTTGCTTCCGACGACGGCGTGACCCACACCGTCTGGCGCGTCGACAGCGCCAAGATGGTCGCCGCCGTCGGTTCGGCGTTCGAGGACGTGCCGTGCGCCTACATCGCAGACGGCCACCACCGCGCAGCCGCAGCCGTGCGCGTGGCGCTCGACCGGCGCACGAACCGGGACGGCTCGGCCGGCCCGCAGGAGAGCGACCTCGTGCTCTGCGTGCTGTTCCCTGCCGACGAGCTTGCCGTCCTTCCCTACAACCGCGTAGTGCGCGACCTGGGCTGCAACGTCGACGGCACCCCCCGTGACCACCAGGACTTCATAAGCGACCTGTGCCGCGCGGGGTTTTCCATCGCGACCTCCGAGGATCCGGTCGAGCCTGCCGAGAAGGGCACGTTCGGGATGTATCTGGGCGGCTCGTGGTGGACGCTGCGCGCGCCCGCTCTCGACGCACGCGATCCCGTGCGCTCGCTCGACGCAAGCGTCTTGCAAGAACGCATGCTCAAACCCGTCCTGGGCATCGACGACCCCCGCACCGACGACCGCATCGCCTTTGTGGGCGGCGTGCGCGGCACCGCCGAGCTCGAACGCATGGTAGACGGAAATGACTGGGCCGTTGCCTTCAGCATGCATCCCACCTCGATGGACGAGCTGCTTGCCGTGGCCGACGCCGGTCTGCTCATGCCTCCCAAGTCGACCTGGTTTGAGCCCAAGCTGCGCAGCGGGCTGTTTATCCACCGGATTTAAGGCGGCAGGCGAGCTGCGGGCCTCCAGGCCGCATTGCC
>CAZUFB010000008.1:0-42639 GCA_964619775.1 uncultured Coriobacteriaceae bacterium | reverse complement strand
ACCCGCACCCTGTGAGCTGCGATTTTGCAGACACACCACATGCACGTCTACAAAATCTGCACATGCAGCCCTGCTCACCCCGGACGCGCCCGGCCTCGCCTCGCGACCGCGCTACACTGGGGCAACCCGCAAAACCGACGCCGCAGTTCCCGCCAAGCCGCAAGGAGCGCCGCCATGACCGAGCACACACCCTTCGCAAAGCTCGCGGAGCTGCTGGCGGGCGAGGCGGGCGAGGGGGACGCCCCTCCGCTCGCCCCGTGGCGCTTCGCGGGCATGGGACTGCTCATTGCGTGGCTGTGCTGCACGCACCTGCCGGGCATGTCCATGTACGCCCCGGGCAGCGTCGACGCCGCACGCGCCGTCGACTACGCCCTGCGCGTTGGGGACGTGGGGACCTTCCTGGCCGTCGGGGCGCTTGCCGGCCGCATCGGCGCCCTGTCGGTCCACAGGAAGGCCTGCCTGCTTGCCGTCCTGCTCTCGAGCGTGTGCACGCTGCTCGTTCCCTGGACCGCCCTGTCGTTCGGGGCCGGCCCCCTCCTCGTCGCACTTGCCGTCTGCGCCGGCGTCGGCGGCGCGGTGCTTTTCCTGCTGTGGGCGGAGGCCTACGCTTGCCTCGGCCCCTCGCGCTGCATCGTCTTCGGCTCGACGGCGTGCCTTCTTGCAGGCGCCGTGGCGCTTGCTGTCTCGCGCATGGACCTGGCCGGCTCGACCGTCGCCGTCGCCCTGCTGCCGGCGGCCTGCGGCCTTCTCGCCTCGACGTCGCTGTCCTGGGCCCGCCGCGAACCCCTTGCCCAGGGGCGTCCCGACGACGCGCCGAAGGGCCCCACCCGCTATCCCATACCCTGGAAGATCGTGGTGCTCATGGCCACCGCAGGCTTTGCGTCGGGCTTCGCCGGGTCCCTGCTCGTCGATGCCGACGGCGTCGGCGCCGTGCACCGCATCTGCGCCACCGCCCTGTTCGGGGCGCTCCTGCTCGGCGGCTTCCTGCTGCGCGGGGGCGAGGTCGACACGCGCGTCCTGGCATGGGGAACCCTCCCGGTGGCGCTTGCGTCGTTCATAGCCATCCCCTTGGCGGGCGCCGTCACGGGCGGGGCGGTGTCGTTCCTCGTCAAGTTCTCCTACGTCTCGTTCACCCTGTTCACCTTGATGCTGCTCGCCAACATCGCCTGGCGCTACGACATCCCCACGCTGCGCATGTTCGCCTTCGCGCGCGCGGCAAGCGAGGGGGCGATGCTCGCCGGCATCCTGATACGCCGCTGGCTGAGGGCGTCGGGCGCGCTCGACGACGGCGCCACCCTGTGGCTCATCACCATCATCGGGCTGGTTGCGGTGGTGGGCTGTGTCGTCCTGTGGTTCTCCGAACGGTCGGTGACTTCCGACTGGGGCGCGATGGGCGTCGACCCGAAGAGCGGGAGGCACGTACCGAGCCGAGGCGAGCTGGTGCGGCGGCGCTGCGAGGCGCTCGCCCAGGAGCATGGCCTCACCCCGCGCGAGCGCGAGGTGCTCGAGCTGGTGGCCGACGGCCTTAACGCCGGCCAGGTCGAGCAGGCGCTCTTCCTCTCGCACAACACGCTCAAGACCCATCTGCGCCACATCTACGCCAAGCTCGGTGTCCACACCCGCGAGGAAGCCGCCGCGCTTGCAAACCCGCAGGAAGGGGAGGTCCCGCCGCGGCGTCCCTCATAGCGCCTGGGCGGTCCGCGACGTTTACCGTTGACGCATCGTCAGCCATTTGTTCAACCGCTCGCGCCCATTTCGCGCAGATGCGCGACGCGCGCCCCGCATCCCCTCACTTCCGGGTATCATAGCTCCCACGTCCCATCTTCGTCAGCGTGCCCCACACCGTTCCGGCAGTCTGCCCAAAGGAGTTCGCCATGAAGGAAGCCAACCTCTTCGGCCGCCTCATCACGGCCATCGTCACCCCGTTCGACGAGTACGGCAGGGTGGACTTCAAAACCTTCTCGGAGCTGGTCGACTTCCAGTTCGAGAACGGGGCTGACTCGCTGGTGGTGTGCGGCACGACGGGCGAGTCGCCGTGCCTGCCCATCCACGACAAGCTGGCGCTGTTCGAGGAGGCCGTGCGCTCGGCGGCGGGCCGCGGCAAGATCATCGCCAACGTGGGCGACAACTGCACCTACGACTCGACGATGTTCGCACGCGAGGCGGCGTCGCTGGGCGTCGACGGCGTCATGGGCGTCGTGCCCTACTACAACAAGCCGTCCCAGGAGGGTATGTACCGTCATTTCGTCGCGCTGGCTCGCGCCGTGCCCGACCTGCCGCTCGTCATCTACAACATCCCGGGCCGCTGCGTCGTCGACATGGAACCCGAGACGGTGCTGCGCGTTGTGCGGGAATGCCCCAACGTCCGCGCTATGAAGCAGGCCGCCGTCACGCCCGACAAGGACCGCGAGATCCTTGCCGGCGCACCCGACGACTTCGAGATGTTCTCGGGCAACGACGAGCACACGCTCGACATGATGGGCTACGGCGGCTCGGGCGTCATCAGCACCGCGTCCAACGTCGCCCCTGCCGAGATGGCCGCCCTGGTCGACTCGTTTGCGGCCGGCGACATCGACGCCGCACACGCCATGCACGAGCGGCTGCTGCCGCTTATGACGGGCCTGTTCGAGGCCCCCAACCCCACGCTGGTCAAAGAGGCGCTGCGCCTCATCGGTCGTCCCGTCGGCGGGCTGCGCCTGCCGCTGGTGGAGGCCACTGCCGAGCAGTCGGCGCGAATCGCGCAGATCCTTGAGCAGGTGGGTGTCAACTAGCACGACGTGCCCACAAGCAAGGCGCGGTGCGGGGACGCGGCGATGCGGCCGCCGTTCGGCATCGCGCCTTGCGCACGTCTCACCAACCACAGGGAGGTTTACGACCGCATATGGCAAAAAAGCGATCCGGTTCGTCAGGCAAGGGAACGCCCCTGCGCATCATCCCGCTGGGCGGCCTCGACGGTATCGGCAAAAACATGACCGTCATCGAGTACGGCGACGACATGATCATCGTCGACGCCGGCCTCATGTTCCCCGACGACAACCATCCGGGGGTGGACCTGCTTCTGCCCGACTACACCTACGTGCTCGAAAACGAGCACAAGCTGCGCGGCATCGTCATCACCCACGGCCACGAGGACCACACAGGCGCCCTTCCCTACCTGCTCGCCGACCTCAACCCGCGGGTGCCCATCTTTGCCAGCAAGCTCACGCTGGGCTTCATCTCGGGCAAGCTCGAGGAGCACCGCATCAAGAACCCAAACTTCAGAGAGGTGCGCTCGGGCGACCATGTGCAGCTCGGCTCGTTGGGCATCGACTTCTTCTCGGTGAACCACTCCATCCCCGGCGCGATGGGCGTCTATATCAGCAGCCCGGCCGGCTCGGTCCTGCACACCGGCGACTTCAAGCTCGACCAGACCCCCATCGACGGCGTGCGCACCGACTTCGCGGCTCTCACGCGCTTCGCCGAGCAGGGCGTCGACCTCCTTATGAGCGACTCGACCAACGCGATGCGCAAGGGCTTCACCCCCAGCGAGGCCGAGGTCGGGGCCACGCTGCGCAACGTCATCGCACAGGCCAAAGGGCGCGTCTTCGTCGCGTCGTTCTCAAGCCACGTGCACCGACTGCAGCAGGTCTGCGACGCCGCGATCGCCTCAAAGCGCAAGGTCGTCGTCACGGGGCGCTCGATGATCACCAACACGCGCATCGCGCGCGAGCTCGGCTACCTCGACATCGACGAGAAGGACATCGTCGACGCCTTCGACATCGACAAGTTCCCCGAGAACCGCATCGTGGTGCTGTGCACCGGGTCGCAGGGCGAACCCCTGTCGGCCCTCGCGCGCATGGCAACCGGCGAGCACCGCACGCTGCAGATCCAAGAAGGCGACACCGTCATCATCTCGGCCACGCCCGTCCCCGGCAATGAGAAGGCGGTCACGCAGATCGTCAACATGCTCGCCAAGATCGGCGCCGACGTTTACGACAAGAACAGCGGCATGGTGCACGTTTCAGGCCACGGTTCGCAGGAGGAGCTCAAACTCATGATGGCGCTCACCCGACCGCGTAACTTCATGCCGGTCCACGGTGAGGCCACGCACCTGCGCGCCCACGCCAACCTCGCCGAGAAGATGGGCATCCCGCGTTCCAACATCTTCGTCTCCGACAACGGCGACACCCTTGAGATGCGCAACGGCAAGGTCGCGCTGGGCCGTCCGGTGGAGTCTGGCGTCATCTACGTCGACGGCCTGCGCATCGGCGACACCAACCAGACCGTGCTGCGCGACCGCAAGAAGCTCTCGGAAGACGGCATCGTCACCGTGGTCGCCTCCGTCTCGGGGCAGACCGGCAAGCTTGCGGACGTGCGGCTCGTCGCCCGCGGCGTGTCGTTCGACGCATCCGACGAGTCGGTGGTCTCCGAGGTCACCGAGCGTCTACGCAAGTCGCTGTCCAAACGCAGCGCCCTCCCGCGCGACCACGACGCCGACACCAGGCTCGTGCGCGAGAGCCTTTCGAGCTACCTGTGGGAGGTCCACCACAGCAGACCGATGGTCATACCGTTCGTAATGGAGGTCTAGTTCGCCTGTGGCACCGTCTAAACGCAGCTCTAACACACAACAGACGGCCAAAAGTTCCTCTTCCGGCGCACGGCACGCCCCGTCGGCCCGCGAACGTGCGGGGGCGGCGGGCCGTTCCCCCTCGTCGCAGACCGCCCGTCCCGCGGCACGCACCGCGCCCCAACCCGTGCCCGCCGCCCCGCCGGAAAGACACCCCGGCATGCTCGACGAGGGCGCGCGCCGCGATATCGCGGGCGTCGTCATCGCCGTGGTGGGGGTGGCTCTGCTCGTCGCCGTGCTCACGCCCACCTCGGGCGTCCTCACGCAGGCCGTAAGCGAGGGGCTCCACGCTGTTTTGGGCGTCGGTGCTTTTTTGCTGCCGGCGGCGTTGCTGCTGTGGGCGCTCACGTTCTTTGTGCGCGTGCCGCAGCTCGTGCCTAGCCGCGTCGCCGCCGGCCTCGCGCTCATCGCCCTTGCCGCGCTCGGCATCGCGGGCCTGTGCACCCCGGGCTGCGAAGCCGACCCGTCGCGCCTGTTCAACGCCTACGTCCTGGCCGATCGGGGCGGCTACGTCGGCAACGGCCTGGCGTGGCTGCTGTTGACGCTCACGGGACGCATCGTGGGCCTCGTAGCGCTTGCGGGCATGGCGCTCGCCGGCCTCATCGTCATCGGCTTCAACGCCCGCCGCGCAGTGCAAGAGCTTGCCGTGCGCGTGCGCCAGCGCGGCGCCTCCCGCCGTGCCCGCATGGAAGAACAGCGCGCACCCCGCGTCGCCGGCCCCCAGCCCGCATGGAACCAGCAGGATGGCATGCCCCCGGCCGGTTCCTTGCCGCGCAACTGGGCTCCCACCGCGCTATTCGACCCGTCGCGTCCCCTTTCGCAACCAGACGGCGCCTGGGGTGCCGGCGTGCAGGCGGGTTTCGCCTCCCATCCCGGTGCGGTCCAGCCCGGCTACGACCAACGCACCGCGATGCTCGACCCTTCCTCGATGCCGACCTCGCTTATCCCCGGCGCCGGGCACGCCTACTCGTTCGGCTGCGGCAACACGCCCGGTGGCGTCCAGCAGCAGCCTTCGGGGGAGCGACCGGCTTCGGAGGCCGTGGCGGGCGCCCCTGCTGCCTTTGCGCCGCCTGCGCCCGAGGTTCCTTCCACAGCGGCACCCTACGGGGCCGACCGTCGTCCGGCAAGCTCGCCGGCCTCCGTCGCAGCACCCGCCCCGGTCTCGGAAGACGCCGAGTCCGGCGAAGCAGGGGAGGGGGGAGACCTGCCCCCGGTCTCAGCCGGCTTCGACCACCCCGCCGCCCTGGAAGCCGTTGAACAACGCGACGCCGCGCGCACGAGGCGCGAGAGCCGTCGCGCTCGCACGGCGTCGACCTGGTGGGATCCGGCAGACGACTGGAACCGCGACGACTTCGACCCTGCCGGGCGCTTCTCCGACGAGGACGGGGACGGCGGTGCCTTCGTGCCCGGCGTGCTGCCCGGCGCCCCGGTGTCCGTCGACGACGTTCCCGGCCTTGGGGAGGAACCCGACCCAGGCTGCAGCCCCGACACCGGCGACGAGGCGCCCGCCCCGACCCCTCGGGCCGCGCACGATCCCGCTTTCGCCGCGCCCGACGCCGACGAAGGCGCGGCCACCCGCGCGAGCGACCGCACCAGCGCCGCGTTCGTCGCCGCGTCTCCCGTACCGCGCGCGCGGCAGGCGGCCCCGTCCGGCGGCTCCCGCGTCGAGCTGCCTTGGGAGCCCGCCCGCGTCGGCGCGCCGGCCGACGGCGCGGCGGTCCATGCCTGCGCCGAAGAGGCGGGGGGGTTCGTGCTGCCCGACCCCTCCATCATGCAGCGTAGCGAGCGCGGCATCGAGCGCTCGCCCGAGCAGCGCCGCGAGGCGCAGGAGATGGCCGTCCTGCTCGACCGCACGCTTGCCGAGTTCGGCGTCAAGGCAAAGGTCGTCGACTGGGTCGAGGGGCCCACCTGCACCACCTACGAAGTTAGCCCCGGCGAGGGTGTGCGCGTCAGCAAATTCACCAATCTCGAGGACGACATCGCCCGCGCCCTGGCGCGCACGAGCGTGCGCATCTACGCGCCCGTTCCCGGCACGAGCTACGTGGGGATCGAGGTGCCCAACACCACCCGCCAAACCGTCTACTTCGGCGACGTGCTGCCCTATGTTGACGGCGGGCCGCTCGACTTCGCCGTGGGCCTCGACGCCAACGGCAACCCGGTCCACGTCGACCTCGCCAAGCTTCCGCACCTGCTCGTCGCCGGCACCACCGGTTCGGGCAAGTCGGTGTGCGTCAACTCCATCGTCATGAGTTTCCTGATGCGCGACACCCCCGACGACCTCCGCCTCATCATGGTCGACCCCAAGCAGGTCGAGTTCAAGGACTACGACGGCATCCCGCACCTCATCATGCCGGTCATCACCGACATGCGCCAGGCCGCCGCCGCGCTGCAGTGGGGCGTCACCGAAATGGACCGGCGCTATCGTATCTTCTCCAACATCGGCGTGCGCGACCTAAAGGGGTACAACAGGCTCGTCGAGGCGGGCACGTTCGAGGGAAGCGAGTTCCCGCTGCAGCGCCTGCCGAGCATCGTCGTCGTCATCGACGAGCTCGCCGACCTCATGATGGTGGCCAAAAAGGACGTCGAGGCCTCCATCGTGCGCATAGCCCAGCTCGGTCGCGCCTGCGGCATCCACCTTGTCATGGCGACCCAAGCGCCGCGCGCCGACGTCGTGACGGGCCTCATACGCGCCAACGTCGCATGCCGCATCGGCCTCAAAGTGGCCAAGGGCACCGACTCCACCGTCGCCATCGACCAGACCGGAGCCGAAAAGCTCCTCGGCAACGGTGACATGCTCTTCCTGCAGACCGCCTGGGGCGACAAGCCGCGCCGCATCCAGGGGTGCTGGCTGTCCGACAACGAGATCGCTCAGGTCGTCGAGCACCTCAAGTCGCAGACCGGAGCGCGGTCCAACTACCAGATGGCCCCGCTGCCTGGACAGCAGCTCACGGCGGACCTGTCCTTCGACGCGCCGTCCGGCGCAAGCGGGGACCACGCGGGCGGCGGCAGCGACGACGACCCGCTGGCCTGGGAGGCTGCACAGCTCGTGGTCGAAAACCAGCTCGGTTCCACCTCGATGATCCAGCGCCGCCTCAAACTCGGCTATGCGCGCGCCGGCCGCGTGATGGACATGCTCGAAGAAATGGGCGTCGTGGGACCCGCACGCGGTTCCAAACCACGCGACGTGCTGATACACGACCTTGACGAGCTCGCCACCCTGCGCGGCGGCCTCGACGGCGAAGAAGGAGGCTACTGATGGCAGATCACCGCATGATCGGGGACATCCTCTCCGAGCGTCGTCGCAGCCTGGGATTGTCCCTGGACCGCGTCGTGGCGGACACCAAACTCCAACGTCGCATGGTCGAGGCCTTCGAAGACTCCGACTTCGACGCGATGCCCCCCAAAGGCTATGCGCAGGCGTCGCTCGCCTCGTACGCACGCTACCTCGGGCTCAACCCCAACGAGATCCTGCGCGTCTACGACGACCAGCTGTACGCTTTCGAACGCGAGACCGGCCTGGGGACGCATTCCTCCACCCGCAGGCGCTCCGCGCGGCGGGACCCCGAACCCGACGAGCTCAAACCGAGCGCGTCGCGGTCGCGGGGGCGTACCGTCCAGCAGGGGCAGCCTTCGCGCCGCGAATCGGCGCGCAACCGCGACGAGGGCTATGGACGGGGCGGCGGGTACGGGTACGGCTACGACGACGAGCCCGGTGTCCGCAGCGCTTCGGCACGGCGGGACCCTTACGGTCGGAACGAACGCGTCCGCGACCCCTACCGCGTCCGCGACGACGCAGGCGCCTACGGTCGCACGGCCTCGTCAGGACGAGGCCGCTACGTCGCGCCCGGGCGCGACGACCCTTATGCCACCGGATCGTGGCGCGATCCTTACACCCGCGGGGCGTCCGCTTCGCAGCAGCCCCGCGAGCGCGGCCTCTACGATAGCGGCCACCGCCAAGAGGAGTACCGCGGCCCCACCCGGACCCGAGGCTTCTACGAGGAATCGCGTCCAGCTCCGCGCCGCCAGGAGGGCACACCCTACGACGCCCGCGGAGGGCGCGAACATGCGGCGGGCGCTCCGCGCGACTGGGGCGATCCCTACGTCCCGCGCGGCAGCCGCTCCGCAGACCGGTCCCGCACCGCACCGCGCGGCACCGAAGCTCGGCGCGAGATGCAGACGGTGACCTTCGACGACGGTTACGAGGGAGGAAGCGGCGGCCGCTTCGGTGCCGAAGACCGCTATCGGCCCCGTCGCAACCCAGATGCCGCCCGGCGCGAGTCGATCGGGGAGGTGCTTGCCGGCTTCTGGCACTCCATCCGCAGCGACCGTCGCACCTTCGTCGTCATCGTGAGCGCCGTCGCGATCACCGTCGTGGTTGTCCTCGTCGTCGGCATATCCTCGTGCGTCCGCAGCAACGCCACTTCCGACGGAACCGACGGCAACATCGCCGTCACCTTGATGTCCTCAGACGATGCGCAAGACGACTCCCAGTCCGACGAGGCGTCCCAAACCGCGGTGGACGACACGGCCCTGGACACCTCGATCGACCTCAGCGCGCTGGCGGCCGGCTCGACGCTCGAGATCGCGGTGAGCGCCGAGGCGACCGAACTGCCGTGGGTCGAGGTCTATTCCGACGGCACGGCGGTCTATGGCAACACGCCGGCGGCCGGCGAGGTACTCACCTTCACCGTCAGCTCCAGCATGACCGTCAGCC
The DNA here is from genome assembly GCA_964619775.1 of uncultured Coriobacteriaceae bacterium. GTDB lineage: Bacteria > Actinomycetota > Coriobacteriia > Coriobacteriales > UMGS124 > CAZUFB01. The sequence continues at coordinate 33,319 of CAZUFB010000008.1, read as the reverse complement.
TTACCAGCATCGACGGCGTCACCATCTCCGTCAACGGCACGCAGGTCACCCCGACGGTCGACAACGGCACGTACACGCTTTCGATGAGCGTCGCGCAGGCCGAGGCCGAAAGCGAGGACGGCGAGACCACCACTGGGGACGAAGCGACCGAATAACCGCACACCTCACCGGAAAGGACACCTATGGCAGCCAAAGAATCCAGCTTCGACGTCGTCTCCCAGGTCGACATGCAGGAGGTCGACAACGCCTACCAGCAGACGGCCAAGGAGCTCTCGCAGCGCTACGACCTCAAAGGCTCCAACGCCGCAATCGAGCTGAACAAGCAGGACAAGACCGTGACGGTCACCGCCCCGTCGGCCTTCGTCGCCTCCCAGGTCGTTGACGTGTTCACCACGCGCCTTGTGCGCCGCAAGGTCGACCTGGCCGCCGTGAGCTGGGCGGACCCCGTGCCAGCCTCGGGCGGCAACGTGCGCGTCGTGGGCCGCGTCATCGAGGGCATCGAGCAGGACCTCGCCAAGAAGATCTCCAAGGACGTGCGCGACGCCAAGTTCAAGGCCAAAGTCACCGTCGAGGGCGACAAGCTCAAGGTTTCCTCTCCCAGCAAGGACACGCTGCAGGAGGTCATAGCCTTTTTGCGCGAGAAGGACTACGGTCAACCGCTCCAGTTCGTCAACTACCGCTAGAACGCCGCTTCCGCACGCCGTGCGGAGAAAGAAGAAACAGCGCCATGCCCAACGAACCGACGCCCCGCCTTGTCTGCATCGTCACGCTCGGATGCGCGAAAAACGAGGTCGACTCCGACCGAATGCGCTCCATCATCGAGGCGGACGATGCCTTTGCGTGCGTTGACGACCCCGACGAAGCTGACGTCGTCGTCGTCAACACCTGCTCGTTTCTCGTCTCGGCGGTCGAAGAGGGCGTGGAGGCCACGCTGTCTTTGGTCGCCGAGCGCACAGGTGCCGGGACGCCGCGTCCGATTGTCATGACAGGATGCATCCCCTCGCGTTACGGGAACGACATCGTGGGGGAGATGCCCGAGGTGGCGGCCTTCGTCCGGGTGGACGAGGAGGACGGCATCGCCGCGGTATTGCGCCGCGTACTCGGCATGGAACCTCGGCCTTGCGCCGTGCCGGACGTCGCGAGGACCGTCCAGGCCCCTTGGGCCTATGTCAAGGTCTCCGACGGCTGCGACCGCTTCTGCTCGTTCTGCGCCATCCCCTACATCCGCGGGCGGTATTACTCACGCCCCGAGGCAGACATCCTCGCCGAGATACGCCATCTGGTCGACGGCGGCGTGAGGGAGGTCGTCCTCATTGGCCAGGACACCGGCATCTGGGGGTCCGACCTGCCAGGCAGGCCCTCGCTCGCAGACCTGCTGCGCAAGGCGGCTTCGATCGTAGAGCCGGTCGACGGCCTTGTGCGCGTGCTCTATCTGCAACCGGAGGGCCTTTCCGACGAGCTTGTGTCCACCATCCGCGACGTGCCGCAGGTGGCCAAGTACATCGACATCCCCCTGCAGCACGCCTCGCCCACGGTGCTCAGGCGCATGAACCGCACCGGCGACAAGGGATCCTTCCTCGCCATGGTGCGGCGCCTGCGCCGCGAGGTCCCCGGAATCACCCTGCGCACCACCGCGATGGTGGGGTTCCCCGGCGAAACCGAAGAGGAGTTCGAAGAGCTGCTTGACTTTCTCGACCAGGCGTCCTTCGACTACTGCGCCGTGTTCGCCTACTCCCAAGAGGAGGGCACCGCGGCGGCCGACCTTTCCGACCAGGTACCCGAGGAGGTCAAGCTTGCGCGCGAGCAGCGCGTCATAGACCTGGCCGAATCCCACGGCTTCGCCTCGGCCGCCGCGCGCGTCGGGCAGGTCTACCGCGTGCTCGTGGACGGCGAGGAGGACGACGGCGCGGGCGGGTTCGAGCTGGTGGGACGCACGGTGTTCCAGGCACCCGATTCCGACGGCGTGGTGCATCTCGGCGGCATCGAGGCGCCCGTCGGTTCGTTCGTCGACGTGACGATCGACGACTGCGCCTGCTACGAGCTGTTCGCCCGACCCTTCGAGGAGATTCCCGATGGGTGCTAGGCGCGCCGCCGGCGCGGTCGAGTGGACCCCGGCCAACGTGGTCACCACGGTGCGCGTCTGCCTCATCCCGGTGTTCGTCGCGCTGCTTCTCGCTCCGTGGACCGACATCGTCTGGCAGGGCGACATGGCGCAGAACGTGCGCGCCCTCGTCTCCGCGGCGGTCTTTGCGCTCATCGCGCTCACCGACACCCTCGACGGCTACCTGGCGCGCTCGCGCAACGAAGTCACTGTCTTCGGCAAGTTCATGGACCCCATCGCCGACAAGGTGCTCGTCATCGCAGCGCTGACGGCCCTTGTGGAGCTGGACACGCTGCCGAGCTGGATTGCAATCGTGGTCGTCGCCCGCGAGCTTCTTGTGAGCGGCCTGCGCATGCTCGTCGCGGTCTCGGGCACCGTCGTCGCCGCCAACTGGATCGGCAAGGCCAAGACTTTTACCACGATGGTCGCCATCGTCATGTTCATTCTGAGCGGCGCACCCCTGCTCGATGCGGCGCAGCCCTGGTTTGACGGCGCGTCGTGGGTCGTCATGGCGGCCGCGGTGGCCCTGACCGTCGTTTCGATGGCCGACTACTTCGTCAAATCCTGGCCATCGCTCTCCTCCGACGGTCCTCGGGAGGCCGCGGGAGGACCGGGCTTCGATGAGAGCGCCGTGCAGGTCGCATCCCGCGACAGCGCCCCGGCCACCGACCCCGCGGCGCTCGAAGGGCGCCACGACGCGGCCTGCTCGGTGCTCGAAGCCGCCCGTGCGCGCAACGTGACGCTCGGTACCGCCGAATCCTGCACCGGCGGCCTTGTCGCCGCCGCGCTGACCTCGGTCTCCGGATCCTCCCGATCCGTCGCCGGCGGCGTGGTGAGCTACATGCCCGAGGTCAAGGAACGGACTCTCGGCGTCCCCGGCGAGACCATGGCAATCTGCGGCGTCGTCTCCTCCGAGACGGCCGCGGCGATGGCGCAGGGCGCCTGCAAGACGCTTGGCGTGGACTATGCGGTCAGCACCACCGGCGTCGCCGGCCCGGGAGGGGGCGACGAGTGCAACCCGGTGGGCACCGTGTGGTTCGGCGCCGCCGGCCCAAACGGCGTGCACACCGAGCGGCGGGTCTTTGCGGGCAACCGCGCCGAGGTGCGCGCCCAGGCCGTCGACCATGCCCTTGGGCTGCTTGACCGGACACTTCGGGACGAGGCCCAAACCCTGTAAACCCATTGCGAACAGCACGTGCGCCCCCGCTGCGGCTTCGATGCGCACGACAGGCGCTGCGTCGTGAGCGTTTCTGTCCGAATGCCTCCTATACTGGGCCCGTGTTAGAAAACCGTCACGATTTTTCTGCCGTTGTGCGCCGTGTCAAAGGCGGCAGCGTGGCAATGTCGTACCGAACCCGAAGCTGTATTGACAGCGAACAAATGTTCGTCTACCCTGTTATGGTTCAACCGCTGCAAAGGAGCACCAGCCATGGCCAAGTCCTCATCCTCCAAAGAGATTCACGCCCGTACTCAAGGCAACGAGCGCACCAAGATGATCGAGATTACCACAGGCGAGATCGAGAAGCGTTTCGGCAAGGGCGCCATCATGCGTTATGGCGACGGTAACGCCAACCTCGACATCGAGGTCATCCCCACCGGTTCGCTGGCGCTCGACGCCGCACTCGGCGTCGGCGGCGTCCCCCGCGGCCGCATCATCGAGATCTACGGCCCCGAGTCGAGCGGCAAGACCACGCTGGCGCTTGAGACCTTGGCCGAAGCGCAGGCAATGGGTGGCGTGGTTGCCTTCATCGACGCCGAGCACGCCCTCGATCCCGGCTACGCCGCACGACTGGGCGTCGACATCGACGAGGTGCTCATCTCCCAGCCCGATACCGGCGAGGACGCGCTCGAGATATGCGACATGCTCGTGCGCTCGGGCGCCATCGACGTCATTGTCATCGACTCGGTGGCCGCCCTCGTACCGCGTGCCGAGATTGAGGGCGAAATCGGCGACAGCTCGGTGGGCCTGCAGGCCCGCCTCATGAGCCAGGCCCTGCGCAAGCTTGCCGGTTCGCTGTCCAAGTCCAAGACCACCTGCATCTTCATCAACCAGCTGCGCGAGAAGATCGGCGTGATGTTCGGCAACCCCGAGACCACCACCGGCGGCCGCGCCCTCAAGTTCTTCGCCTCGGTCCGCATGGACATCCGCCGCGTCGAGAGCATCAAGAAAGGCACCGACGTCATCGGCAGCCGCGTGCGCGTCAAAGTCGTCAAGAACAAGGTCGCCGCTCCTTTCAAACAGGCAGAGTTTGACATCATGTACGGCGAGGGCATCTCCAAGGAAGGCTGCATCCTCGACATGGCAGTCGACGAGGGCATCGTGCAGAAATCCGGCTCGTGGTACACCTACGGCGAGGAGCGCCTCGGCCAAGGTCGCGATGCCGCCAAGCAGTTCCTCAAAGAGAACCCCGAACTCGCCCATGAGATCGATCAGAAGATTCGCGTCGCTATCGGCTTGCTCACCGACGACGATGCTCCGGTCGGCGTTCCCGCCGAGGTACCCATCGAAAATCCGAACAACCGTTAACCGCCATGTCTCCGCATGCCGAAAGCGACGAGGTGGCCCGCGTCCGTGCCCGTCTTGCCGAGATAACCCGCGCGAAAAACCTCGAAAGTCCAAAAACAGAATCTGCCGTCTCCGCCTGCAAGATGCCTTCCATGCGGGGAGGTTGTGGCGATAAGGTCGCCCGGCAGCCTGTCCCGTCTGCCGCCGGCGCTATACCCACCCCAGGGTACGGCGCAGCGCCGGCGGTAGGCTGCCTCGGTGCGAATCGGGCGCTCGTCGCCTGGCGTGTCGAAGACAAACCGACCGTCCCGCCTGGCAGGAAAGGCGCGACTGTGGACATTGTCTGGGGGGTCGACGGTCCCGAAGGCGCCGTAGACGGGAAAACCGCCGTGCCCCGGAGCGTCGCACGGCGCTTCGGACCTGCTCCGCTGAGCTTTGCCGACCTCGGGCATTTGCTGGCGCACCTGGCGGCACTGTCCGAACAGACGGCGTTCGAGCGCATCGAGTCGGCGCTCCGTTCGCGTGAGCGCAGTACTGCCGAACTCACACGCAAGCTTGTCGACGAAGGCTTTTCTCCCGAACAGGTCCGGACGGCCATCGAGCGGGCGACGCGGTGCGGTCTTGTGGACGACGTCCGCTTTGCCGAAGCTTTCGTCGCTTCCAAGATGCGCACAGGGTGGGGGAGGGCCCGCATCGAACGAGAGCTGTCACGTTGCAGCGTGGACCCCCGCCAGCTCCTCGAAGGCTGGCCCGAAGCCTACTCCAACCGCGACGAAGAATGCGAACGGGCCCGCAACCTGTTGGCCAAAAAGCCCGTTCCCGCCAAAAACCCCGTCGACAAGCTTGCACGTTTTTTGATAACCAAGGGCTATGACACCGCCTGTGCTCTCACCCTCGCCCGCGAACGCGTTGCGCAAGACACTCCATCGCAGGTGTACGACTAGATCGGTCTGCAGAATTGTCGAGCAAGGCGCCGGGGCGATGTATGCAAGGGGTACGTAAGCCCGAGCACAAACGACATGCACTTTTGCGGATTGCTCCGGAATCAGAAAACACGACGTATACAAAAACAGCCTGGAGGTTAAACCACCAGGCTGCGGTTTTGCTGGTCGGGCAAGCGGGATTTGAACCCACGACCCCTTGACCCCCAGTCAAGTGCGCTACCAAGCTGCGCTATTGCCCGTTCGCAAGTGCGAGAGTCAATTTAGCATGACGGCAAACCCGGGGCAAGAATTAATTCGAATCGGCTGATTTATCACACAACGTCCAAACCACGTTCGAGTGTCGTCAGGTTTTTGTCTATAGCGGCGGAGAAACGCCTAGGGCTTTCGAACCCCGGCAGATCGTTGAAGCGGTCTTGGCGCGTAGAACGCACGTTGGTTGGTTGCAGAGTTCTCACACTTCTCTCATGGAATGTGACGAACGTATGGCATAGATTCCGAAGGTTTGGTTACCATAAGGCATCGAAGGTCGTTCCGCATCGCCAACTACCCGTTTCTCGCTTTGAGAGGATTATTGCAGTGGCTGAAGATTGCTGCCAGTCCCGGACTGTCCCGTCCTCCTTGGCAGGGCAGGTACCCGACGACCAGCGTCCGAACGCTCTGCCCGGCACGCCGGACAACCCTCTGCGCACGATCGCCACCGTCCCCAACCTCATCACGCTGTTTCGACTGCTTCTGACCGTGGCTTTCCTTGCGATGTTCCCCAACGAGCAGCTCCGCACGGCGGCCATCATCGTCTTCATCGTGGCCGCCTCGACCGACTGGTTCGACGGTCAGGTGGCCCGCCGTTTCAACCAGGTAAGTGTCTTCGGCAAGCGGTTCGATCCCGTCATGGACCGCGTCCTTATCTTCTCGGGGGTCCTCGCGCTTGTCATGGGGCGTCTCGTGCCGCTGTGGGTCGTTGCCTTTCTTGTGTTGCGCGACCTCTATCTCGGCATAGGCGGGTTCGCCCTCAAGCACTTCTTCGACGTGTCCATCGACGTCTGCTACGTCGGCAAGGCCTGCACCTTTGTCCTCATGGCGGGTTTTGCCGTCGTCTTGCTGGGCCTGTTTTCCGTACCGGGCCTGGGTCTGGTCGACACCGTCTGGCTCCCAGGGTTCGGATCGGAGCCGGTCAGTCTTGGCATGTGGGCCATCTATGTCGGCTGCGTCCTGTCGTTGTCGGCCGCCGTCGTCTACACCGTCCGCGGGGTGCGCGCCATGACGCACAGCCCCCGCTTCGCTGCTGCCAACCGCTAAAACGCCCTGCAAACGCCATGCTTTGTTTCGCCCATGCCTACATGCCCCCTGCATCATCGCCCTCGCACGCCTCATGCGGCAATTCTGCGGGTTGCCCCGCGTCCCAAACGCCGGTTCATCTTCGTCGGCGCTTTGTGGGGGCATCGCGCCGGCGCAGTCGTTTGGCACCTCGGCAGGTAGGATGGATATGCGCCCGCATTCTGCCAATCCGGTCGACCCCTGCGGTCTTTTCTGGCCGCCTGTAAAGGAGCTCCCGCGATGACAAAGCCCCGGCACCTCTTTCGCGCCTGCACCGCAGTTCTGTGCGCTTGCCTGACAGCGGCAGCCATGCTGTCGCACGTATCTTTCGCCCATGCAGACGAAACCTCTGCGACGATAGGGGAGCCCGTCATCACCGCCGCCGAAGCCATCGTGGTCGACGGCGACGGCAACGTCCTGTATTCTCAAAACGCCGACACCCCGATGTCGATGGCTTCCATCACCAAGGTCATGACCGCCATCGTCGCGCTCGAGAGCGGCGTCTCGCTCGACACCCCCTGGACCATCACCAGCAGCGTCAACGAGCTCGACCCGGCAAGTTCCGTCGTGGGATACCAGCCTGGCGACGAGACGACGCTCGGAGAGATGCTTCGCGCCCTTCTTGTCCACTCGGGCAACGATGCGGCGCTTTCCATCGCCGAGTGCATCGCTGGCAGTGAAGAGGCCTTCGTCGAGATGATGAACGCCAAAGCCCTCGAACTCGGGCTGTCCAACACGCACTTCGCGAACTCGCACGGCCTCGATGCCTACGGTCACTACTCCACAGCCGCCGACCTTGTGGTCTTAGGGCGCTACGCGATGCAGTTCCCGCTGTTTGCAAGCATTGTAGGGTCAACCACCACCGAGGTCTCTATCGGCGGCGTGCAGACCACCTTCACCGCTACCAATGCGCTGCTCAACGCCTACCCTGGCATGCGCGGCATCAAGACCGGAACCACCGCCGGTGCCGGAGAGGCGTTTTTGGGTCTTGCCACCCGTGGGGGTGTAAGCCTCTACGTCGTGGTGATCGGCTGCACATCCGATGCCGACCGCTGGTCCGACACGCGAACCCTGCTCGACTGGGGTTTCGCGCAGTGCGACACCACCCAGGTCGTCTCCCAGGACGCCTCGGCGATAGCAGGCTACCTCCCGTTTGCCGACCGGTTCGGTTGGAGCGTGGCCACCACGGTGTCCGCCGACGGCACGCTACTGTCCTCCCCGTTCGACCAGGACGGTCAGGCAACTGCCGAAGCCGACGTCAGCGCGTCGGCCACCGAAGTTTCAGGCGAGGTCGGCACGATTGTCTGGACCGAAGACGGCTCAACGGTGTTAGCCCGCACCGTCACAACAGGAGGCGAGCTGCTTTCGTCTATAGCGTTCGGTCCCTTCGTGTCGGATGTCTTTTATGGGTCGAACTGATGCGGCCCTCCAATCACCCCTGAAAGTCCATTCCAATAAGGGTATGATTGAAATGCCTGGGTGCATACGCCATTGCTCCATCCACCTACAGCACGACCTCAAAGCCTGACAAGGGGGGTTTATGTTCGAGTCCACCGGCAAGCCGTCGGCATTCAACGACCAGACCCGGGCGTTCAGCCTGTCCAACCCCGACGTGACCCTTCCACGTCTGGACGTCCCCACCGAACAGGATGGTCTCGCCGAGCTCACCATCGTTCGCGGGCCGTCGGCCGGCGAGCGTTTCATTCTCGACATTCCCGAGGTCACCATCGGACGCGACCCCAAATGCGAGGTCTTCCTTAACGACCGTACCGTTTCGCGCCGCCATGCCCACCTTAGCCTGCAAAACGGCCGTGCCTTCATCGAAGACCTCGGCTCGCTCAACGGCACCTGGGTCGACGGGGCCATCGTGTCTCAAGGGGAGCTGCACAGCGGCTCAAGCCTGCAGATCGGTACGTTTAAGATGATTATCAACCTGCACTAGCAGGCTACCTTGGCGCGCAAGCTCTTTCGGGCTCGACGCGCGCCGCGCAACCGACCGGCACCGTATGCAGCGATGCCGGTCGAGCCATCTGACGAGGAGAGCGTGCGATATGGCTAGTGGAAAGACCTACACCATTGGCAAAGTGGTCAAGAAGCTTTCGGCCGCCTATCCCGATCTCACCGTTTCAAAGGTACGCTATCTCGAGTCCGAAGGTTTGGTCACCCCAACGCGTACCAAAAGCGGTTACCGCACCTACACCGACCGCGACGTCGCACGCCTTGAAACGGTGTTGCGTCTGCAAAAAACCTGTTTTTATCCGCTGTCCGTCATCAAAGAGCGTCTTGACGCACTTGAAGAAGGTGAAACTCCCGAAGAGCTCGCCGCGGTCGACTCCCATATCGACGACGAGGCCCTGCTCGGTTCCACCCATCTGCTTGAAGACATTCCCGACCTGATAAACGTGCCGGTATCCTTTGTGCGCACCCTACACGACATGGGACTGCTGCAAATCGGGCGCAACGGGGCAAGCCGCCAATGCGTCGACGGGCAGGACATCCCGCTCATCCGCGCCGCCTACGAACTCAAACGCTACGGCATCGACCCGCGCTTCCTCAAGGCGCATGTCCAACGGACAAACCGCGAAGTGCCGCTCTTCAAGCAGGTCCTCTCGAGCACCATCGGTCGTCAAGCTTCCTTTGAAGACTCTAAAACCCTTCATAGCTTCGACACCACGCTCGACCGGCTCCTCGAGCTTAACGACACGGTAAGCGACTGCCTCATCCGCCGCGAACTTCGCCGCGAGTTCAAGCATCCCGGCGCTACCACCTCGCAACCCGGTACCCCTGCGACACGTTAGGGTCATCCGTCAACGACGCACAGCACTTTTGTAGACGGCTATAAGACGGTTTGCTGGCAGACGAGACGCTGTTGAGTCAGTCTTTTTCAACTATCACTTTCACGTTAAGGTTAAGTCTCACTGTCACCTTTACCTTTAATCTGAAATGCCTTCAGCCCGTCTTCAAGCAGTTCGGCGTTTTGTGCCTTCCGTCTGGATGCGGAAGACGGACAGACGGGCACTTGCTAGAATGGTTACGTTCGCAATCGAAAGGCTTTCTTGACATGACGAAGAAGCGCACCCCGACCATAAACGCATCCAACGCTCTTTCGTTTCAAACCGCATCTTCTTTCGGACCCGCCATGACCCGTCCCGTCGACCGCCGCCTGTTTCTGAAGGGCGCCGCGCTGTCGCTGTTCGGTCTGACCGTCCTCGGCATCGATTCGGTGGCCTTGGGCGCATCTGCGTCCGAAGAGACCCTGAACGCCCTTTCGGACGCACAGGCCGAGTACGAGGCCGCGATGGCCACGCTTGCCAGCTACGGATCCCAGCTCGAGGAGGCCGAGTACAAATTGGCCGAATGCCAGGCCAACCTCGACGCTACCAACGAGCAGATCAGCGAGCTGTCGGCCTCCATCGTCGAGAAGCAACAGGAACTTTCGGACGCCCAAGACGTGCTTGCCGAGCGTGTGAGCGCCACCTACCGCGTCGGCAACGCCAACCTGCTCAGCGTGCTGCTCGACGCGACGAGTTTCGAGGATTTCATCAACCGCCTATACTACGCCAACAAAATCGCCGACGCCGACGCCGAGGCCATCCAGGCGGTCAAAGACCTCAAGGCCGAGCTCGAAGCCGAAGAGGCCGCTCTGCAGGAGCAGCGCGCTCTACAGGAGCAGCTGCTTTCCGAGCAGCAGACCTACACCGACGAGCTCTCAAGCATCGTCGCCAGCTATCAGGCGTACACCGCAAGCCTTTCCTCCGAGGTCGCCGCGCTCATGGAACAGGCGCAGGCCGAGCTCCTTGCCGCCCAGCAAGCAGAGTACGAGGCCTACCTCGCCGAGCAGGAGGCCCAGGCAAACTCCTCCTCGGACACCGAGGACGCCTCCTCCGACGGCGGCGAGACTTCCGCCGGAGATGCCTCCGTCAGCAACACCACCGGCGAAGACACCTCCAGCAGCTCGGACAGCTCGACTGGCACGGGAACCCCTTCGGGTGGCTCCGACACGAGTGGTTCTGACACGGGAGCCTCTTCGGGTGGCTCCGACACGGGAACGGGCGACTCTGGCGCCTCCTCGAGCAGCGATGCCTACGAGTCCGAGCAGTCTTCGAACGAAGAATCCTCCCAGTCGTCTTACAGCGGCGGCAACCACGTGCCCGCGGTGGCCGATATCGCCTGGAACTACATCGGCGTCCCCTACGTGTGGGGCGGCACGGACCCGTCGGGCTTCGACTGCTCCGGCCTCACCCAGTACTGCTACGCCCAGGCCGGCTACAGCATCGGGCGCGACACCTACGCCCAGGCCGCCAACATCTCGGCCAAGGGGCAGATGACCTACAGCATGAGCGACCTGCAGGCCGGCGACCTCGTGTTCCCGCACGCAGGGCACGTGGGCATCTACATGGGCGGCGGCATGATGATCCACTCTCCTTACCCGGGCACCACGGTGCAGTACGCCTCGGTCTACGCGTTCAGCTTTGGCGGCTGCCCGGTATAGCGGCACCTGTTTCGCGCGCCGCGCATGACGTGTATCATGGAACGGCACGGAAAACGACACGGATCGGCACATCGGGGGAGACGGGCGGCATGGAGACTCTGCCCTGCACGACAAGACGGGCGTTTCTGGGCGGCCTATGCGCCGCGGCCATCGTTGCCGCGTTGACGCGGACGCGCAGTTCCCGCGCAACCGAGCTGGCCGAACCCGGCGAAGCCGAGACCGCCGCGTTGGCCGCCGCCCAGCAGGAGTATGACGCCGCCCAGGAACAGCTTCAGGAAATCGGCGAGCAGCTTGAGGCGACGCAAGTCGAAATCAGCCGCATCGAGGCCGAACTCGCCCAACTCGACATCGACATCGAGGAGACGCGCGACGGCATCGAAGAGACGACCTCCGACCTCGAGGCCGCTCAGGCCGCCTTGTCGGCGTTCATACAGATCACATACAAGTCGGGTGCGACGAGCATCCTGGACGTATTGCTCTCTTCGACCGACTTCAACGACTTCGTGACGCGTTCCTACTACGTAAGTGCCGTGCAAGACTCACAGGTCGAGACCATCAACGAGATTCGCGAGCTCAAGGCGCAGCTCGAAGAGCAGGAGGCTGTCCTCTCCGAGCAGGAGACCGAGCAGTCGGAACTCCTCGAGCAGCTCGAAGAGCAGGAGGCTGTCCTGTCGCAGCAGCTCGACGAGGCCGACGCCATCGTCCAAAGCCTCTCCGCCGAGGTCGTCGCCCTGTTCGAGCAGCAGCAGGCGGTGCTCACCGCCGCCGCCGAGGCCCGGACCCGGGCCGCCGCCGCCGCCGAGGCGGGTGCCGAGGCCGGCTACTACGCGCCTGCGGTATCACAGGGGTCGGTCGTCGAAAACGCCTACGCCTGCCTGGGCATCCCTTACATCTGGGGCGGCGACGACGACAACTTTGCCGAAGTGGGAGGCTTCGACTGCTCGGGCTTCGTGCAGCACTGCTACGCCCTCGAGGGCTACTCCATCGGCCGTACCACCTACGACCAGATCGCCGAGATCCAGGCCTTGGGCAACTGGCGCGAGTCCATCGACGAGATCAATCCCGGCGACCTGGTGTTTCCCAGCGAAGGTCATGTGGGCATCTACATCGGAAACGGACAGATGATCGACGCGCCCTATCCCGGTATGTACATCCAGATCGACGACGTCGAGAACTACATCGGCGGCGGGCTGCCCGTCTAGAGCAGCGAACCGCGGAACTGCCGGGCGCAACGACGGTCTTTACGGACCACTCTAGGCGGTCCGGCCGAAAATCCGCCCCATGGTATGCCGTGCTGCCGTACAATGTGCTGCGTCTGCTATCAGGTGTGGGAGGATACCGTGAACAAACTGCTGCTTTCAGGAAACGAGGCCATCGCCCAAGGCGCTTGGGAGGCGGGTTGCGACGCCGGGTTCGGCTACCCCGGCACACCGTCCACCGAGACCCTTGAGTCGTTCGCCAAGAAACCCGGGGTCTACGCCGAGTGGGCCGTCAACGAGAAGGTGGCCCTCGAGAACGCCCTGGGCCTGTCGATGGCCGGGCACCGCGCCCTGGTGACCATGAAGCATGTCGGCGTCAACGCCGCCGCCGACCCGCTCATGTCGCTGGCCTATTCGGGCGTCAAGGGCGGTCTGGTGATGCTCGCCGCCGACGATCCCGGAATGTTCTCGTCCCAAAACGAGCAGGACAGCCGCTGCTACGCGCAGTTCGCCCGCGTGCCGATGTTCGAGCCGTCCGACTCGGCCGAGGCCCGCGCGATGGCGATGGAGGCGTTTCGGCTCTCCGAAGAGCTGGGCTGCATCGCGCTCATCCGTTCGACGGTGCGCGTCTCGCATACGCGCACGCCGGTCGAGGTAGGGGAGCGCCATGAGGTCGAACCCGTGCCCTACAAGACGAGCATCCCAGACTGGGTCATGATGCCGGCTTATGCGCGCCCCAAGCGCCTTGCCGCCGACGCGCGCCAAAGCGACCTGCTCTCCTATGTGGAGACGTCGCCCCTCAACCGTATCGAGCTACGCGACACTGCGCGCGGCTTCATCTGTTCGGGCGCCGTCTACCAGCATGTGCGCGAAGCGTGCCCCGACGCCTCGGTCCTCAAGCTCGGCCTGTCCTACCCGCTGCCCGAAGGCCTCGTGGCGCGTTTCTTCGAAGAGGTCGACGAGGTCTACGTCGTCGAGGAGGCGTGCGACTACTACGAGCGCGCCGTACGCGCCCTCGGACATGTTCCGACCCCCTGGAAAAACCCGTTGCCGCGCGCCTTCGAGCTTTCGCCCTCGCTCATCCGCGGCGCCCTGGGCATCGAGGCGCCGCCGGCCTCGCCGGCCGCCGCCGACGCGGCCGCAATGCCCGCCCGTCCCCCCGCGCTGTGCGCCGGTTGCCCGCACCGCGTCCCCTTCTTCGAGCTCAAGCGCATGCAAGCCGTCGTTTTGGGCGACATCGGCTGCTACACGCTTGGCGCGCTGGCACCTCTGGCGGTGCTCGAGTCGGCCATCGACATGGGCGCCTCGGTGTCGATGGGCCACGGGTTCGAGGTTGCCCGCGCCATCGACCGCAAGCGTGGCCGTGCCGAGCTGCCCGGCGGATCCCGTCCGGTCTTCTCGGTCATTGGAGACTCGACGTTTGCCCATTCGGGCCTGTCGGGAGTTGTCTCCACCGTCTACAACGCGGGCACGGGCAACATCCTCATCCTCGACAACCGCACCACCGCGATGACCGGCGGCCAGGGCAACCCCGTGTCGGGCGTCACCCTTCAAGGGCGCGCAAGCCGCGAGCTCGACCTGCCCGCCGTGCTCAAGGCCGTGGGGGTCGAAGACGTCGTTACCGTCGACGCGCTTGACGTGAAGGCCGTCCGCGCCGCCCTGCGCGACGCGGCGTCGCACGACGACCGCCTGAGCATCGTCATCTGCCAGTCGCCCTGCGTCGTGGAGTACAAGGTGCGCGGTGCCCGCCGGCACGTCGACGCCACGGTGTGCAAGGCGTGCGGCGCATGCACGCGCATCGGCTGCCCGGCCATCAGCAGGGACGTCGACGGCCGCGCGCTCATCGACCCCGAGCTCTGCAACGGCTGCTCCCAGTGCGAGCAGTACTGCCCCTTCAACGCCATCGTCCAGGAGTGATAGCCGTGAACAGCACCGCAACCGACTTCCCCGCCCAGCCCGTCACCGTCGTCCTGTGCGGCGTCGGCGGACAAGGCGCCATTACCGCGGCCGACCTGCTGGCTCGGGCGGCGATGGCTGAAGGCTACGACGTCAAGGTGTCCGAAATCCACGGCATGGCGCAGCGCGGCGGGTCGGTCTCGACCACCGTGCGCTTCGGCGAGCACGTGTCCTCGATGGTCTGCGACCCCGGTCAAGCCGACGTGCTCATCTCCTTCGAGCTCGTCGAGGCCGTGCGCAACCTGCCAATGCTCTCGCCGAGCGGGCATGCCGTGGTGAACGACGTCTCCGTCAAGCCGATGTCGGTCCTTTCGGGGGCCGCCGCGATGCCCGGCGCCGATCGTCTGCACGCCGTTCTCGACGGTCTGGGCACCGGGAGGGCGACCGTGATCGACGCTAACCGCATCGCCGACGAGGCCGGAAACCGCCGTTGCGCCAACGTAGCCCTGCTCGGCGCCGCCGCGTCAAGCCTGCCCATCGGCGAAGAGTCCTGGCGTACCGCCATCGAGGCGCGCGTGCCCTCCAAGACGCTTGAGGCCAACCTGCGCGCCTTTACGGCCGGACGCGCCTGCTGCGGCGTCTAGGGCGCCCCGCAAACGCCGGGCCGGAGTGCGCCCGGCAATTCCGCAGATCGTCCTGAGGGCGCCCGACCGGTCGGGCGCCCGACCCATGTGGCGACAAAGAAGGGATTCCCATGGAACCAAGGGAGCACATCCAGCAGATCAGCGTTTTCATCGAGAACCGTCCCGGCCGCGTCTCAAAAGTGTGCGACCTGCTCGAGGAGCAGGGCATCAACGTACGCGGCTTCATGATCAGCGACACCAACGACTACGGTATCCTGCGCCTTGTGGTCGACCGCCCCGACGACGCGCTTACGCTGCTCAACGCCAACGGCTACGCGGCCAAAGCCAAGCCCGTCCTTGTCGCTCGCCTCGAAGACAGGCCGGGCAACCTCTCCCGGCTGCTCGACCATCTCTCGCAAGCCGGCATCAACGTCACCTACTCCTACTCGCTCATCTCCACGTTCGTCGCCATCTGCACCGCCAACGTCGACGAGGCCCTGCAGCCGGCGCTCGACGCCGGCGTCGACCTGGTAACCATCGACGACATCGTGCAAAAGTTCGACTAGACGTCAAATCCGCCGCAATCCTCGACCGCATCCGGCCGCCTTTGCGCCGGGCAACCCGTGAAAGGCCCACCGACATGCCCATCCTCATGCCCTCGATCGAATGCGCCCCGCGCGACGAGATCCGCGCCATCCAGCTCCGACGCCTCCAGCACCAGGTTGCCTACGTCTACGAACGCGTTCCTTGGTACCGCGAGCGGCTCGACGAGCTCAAGGTGCGCCCCGAGGACATCCGCACGCTCGAAGACGTGCGTCGCCTGCCGTTCACCGACAAGACGGTCATGCGCGACACGTTCCCCTTCGGCCTGTTTGCCATCCCCGTCGACGAGGCGATGCGCCTGCACGCCTCGAGCGGCACCACCGGCAAGCCAGTCGTGGTGGGATACAACCGTCACGACATGGACGTCTGGACCGAGTGCATCATGCGCCTCGCCTCGATGGCGGGCGTGACGGGTGCCGACCGGGCGCAGATGGCTTTCGGTTACGGCATGTTCACCGGAGGCTTCGGCCTGCACCAGGGTCTCGAGAAGCTCGGCTGCCTTATCATCCCCGCCGGGTCGGGCTCCACGGAACGCCAGATCTCCATGATTCAAGACTACGGCACCACCGTCCTCATAGCCACTCCCACCTATGCGCTGCACATCTGCGAGATAGGGGAGCGCCTGGGCTACGACTGGTCGCGCAGCACCCTGCGCGTGGGCCTGTTCGGAGGCGAGCCCTGCACCCCCGCACTCAAGGCTGAGATCGAAAGCCGAATGCACATCGTCTGCACCGACAACTACGGCCTCACCGAGGTCATGGGGCCCGGCGTGGCCGGAGAGTGTCTGAACTGCCGCGAGATGCAGCATATCGCCGAGGATCACTTTTTGTGGGAGGTCGTGGACCCCGTCACCGGCGAGCCCGTGCCGGAAGGGGAGGAGGGCGAGCTTGTGCTTACCACCCTCACCAAGGAGTGCATCCCCGTGCTGCGCTACCGCACGCACGACTACACGCGCGTCGTCACCGAGCCTTGCGGCTGCGGGCGCACGCTTGCCCGCATGCAGAAGGTTCGCCGCCGTTCCGACGACATGCTCATCATCCGCGGCACCAACGTCTTCCCGAGCCAGATAGAAGACGTCTTGGCCAAAATCGAAGGCACCTCGACCAACTACCGTCTTGTGGTGGACAATGAGACCGGCCTGGACCGCCTTACCCTCATGCTCGAGGTCAAGCCCGACCACTTCAACGACGAAGTTGCGGTCATGGATCGCTTCCGCGACCATATCGCCGCGAAACTTCGCGAGACCTTGCAGGTAGGCGTTGTCGTGAAGCTCGTGGAGCCAGGATCCATCGAGCGCGTGACCGGCAAGGCCAAGCATGTCGAAGACCGTCGCAAAAAATAGCCTCCTGTTTAATCGGCATGCGCGAGTCGTTGGCAAACGCCGGCTTGTCGTGCGCAAAGCATTGACGTCGACCAACGACTCGCGTTGCCGTTAATAACAGTGCCAGGTTGGGTACAAAGAGGGTCGCGCGGCATGCGCGGCATATGTGAAAGCCGAACCTGCATGCGACACTGTGTTAACCCACATGACTCTTTTGGAGGACCCGCCCTATGAATCGCCCCGACCTTTCCAAGCTCTCCAAAAAAGCCAAAATCGGTCTCATCGTCGCCGTGGTCGCCGTGGTGGTGGCCGTCGCACTGCTTATCACATGGCTGTGCATGCCCTATATCGACATGTTAAGCGACCCCGAAACCCAAGCTCGATTCGAGGCATGGGTGGACTCGCTAGGCGTTCTTGGAGTCCTGCTCATGCTCGCCATTCAGGTTGTGCAGATCGTCATTGCCTTCATTCCCGGCGAAATCGTTCAGGTGCTTGCCGGCGTGATGTATGGGACCTGGGGCGGCTTGGCCCTATGCCTTGCCGGTTGCATAGTGGCTTCCGCCGGAGTCTTTATCGTTATACGCAAGCTGGGCCGTGATTTCGTCATAAAGCTTTTTGGTGAGGAAAAAATCAACAGTTTCGACTTTCTCAACGACAGCTCCAAACTCGAAACCCTCGTGTTCATCCTGTTCCTCATCCCGGGTCTGCCCAAGGACGTACTGACCTACATCGTGCCTCTCACAAGCATCAAGATGCGCAGCTTCCTGCTGCTTTCAACCATCGGGCGCATTCCCGGCATGGTTGCCTCAACGCTCATCGGGTCAAGCATCAGCGACGCCAACTGGCCGCTCATCATCGGCGTCTTCGCCGTTGTCATCGTCATCGGACTGCTGTGCATCTGGAAGAAGGACGCCCTGATGGACTGGGCCAAAAAACGCGGCGGCGTGCAAGGCGGCAACCGGGACGCGTCGTAACGTAAAGAAGACCGAGCCTTCAAAAGGTGCCAAGACAACGCCGGTTGTCCAAGGCGGCACCTGTTATGATGTCACTTTACTTTACATAAGATATATTATCAGACTATCATACGACTGCCCTCTGTCACGGCGCCGTTTCTAGCATTGTGGCAGTATACGGTATGCGATGATGCGCTTGGCATATTTGAACCGAGATTTTGAACTGGGGACCGCTCGTCCAACTTGTTTGGGAGGAATGCACCGTCATGAAGAAA
This sequence comes from uncultured Coriobacteriaceae bacterium, assembly GCA_964619775.1. Classification (GTDB taxonomy): domain Bacteria; phylum Actinomycetota; class Coriobacteriia; order Coriobacteriales; family UMGS124; genus CAZUFB01. The sequence goes on along the minus strand of CAZUFB010000008.1, from coordinate 15,092 downwards.
CTGGATTCAGCGAAGTTCTCCCGGTTTCTATGGTGTATTTGGCTGGGTACGATACTGGGCGGCCTGTATCTACTTGATTATTCGGAACCATACGACAGCGTTTCTCAGGCAAGAACCTATAGTTTTGCGGCGCTGGGAGCTTTGCTGGGGCTATGGTTGTGCTCGCTTCCGAACGTCCATCGCGCCCTGCTTAGGGTCCCTTGCAGTGTTCGGCGTATTATCTGGATATTTGGCCTGGCACTTACCGTATCATTAGGCGCGCTGGAGTTTCTAAGATTCGGCGACTTGTTGGTAACGCGTGATATACGTTTGGGTGCCAGGGTGCCGACATATCCTATATTGGAGTTCTGTTCGGTCACCTTCGGCGAGTATTCCAACACATCCCTATCTTGGTTTTTGATCGGCGCAACTCATGCAATCGATTCCTATGAGCCGCTTCTGGCTTGCTTGTTTGCTTTCTTGTGCTTGCTCTGTGGATGTTTGTCAGGCATTTTCAACGTTGCCGATATAACACCCGCACATAACAACAGATTGTCCCAACCAGACGAGAAGAAACCTCTCCATGACAGCGTTGGCATTCCCATCGCCTACGTAGTCTCGTTTTGCTTTGGAGCGGTTCAGGCGTGGGCCTGGTCGATTTTCCTTCCAAGTCCCCCGTTTCCACTGCCGCTACGCGACACAACGTATGCGATGGTGGATCTTTGGGGTGAGGTTGTTCCTGCTTTATCGGCCGTACCGGTGTTTCTAGTGGGGACATTTGCATGGCTTGCCTTAAAAGCGACCCGACCTGGATTCATGCCACTTTTTGCGGCCGCATGCGTAGGAAACCTTTTTTCGCAGATGCTCGAGCGTATCTGTCCTAACGTTGCAGCGATATCTCTCCCGTTTGCCATCATGGGCTTCTTTTTGCAGGTAGTCTTTCTAGCCACGCTTGTGTATCTTGTCCGTTGGAATACGCAGGTTGTAACAGAAGAGACAAAACCTGCACCGCAGCGGTTTTCGGCCGACATTCAAGAGGCTGAATCGAGGTTCTCTACGTGCATCAATGTCGAAGACGTCGCTCTGCTCGTGACGCTTGGATTGGCTCCCGGTGAGCTGAACGCAGTCCGCGCCGCCGTGCTCGGCCTCAACTCATCGGAAGCCGCACAAATATTAGGAGTACGGCCTCCAACCGTACGCGCATGGCGCTCACGGGTTTGCTCAAAGCTCGGTATACCAAACATACATCAATTGGTTACAGATTTGACTTGTCGGACAGGGTTGTTCGCAGCGAGAGAATCGGATACCAGCGGAAATTCAACAGTGGGCACATCCGTATCAGGTGCACGTTCGGAAACGGTGTTGACCGCGTGTTGTATTGCAGGCACCCTTAGCTGCATCGAACTTATACTGCTGCCCTATGGGCATATGGCCTCGATATGGGAAGTACCGGGGTTTATGGCGATAGGGTGTTCCATGGGTTGCGGTATCGCCCTTATTCTGCAAGCGGTTCGTTCATATAAGCCGATTTCTCAAAAACCGCAGGTCTTCATCTGGATTTTTGCCGTCATCGTCCTTACGTTGTCCCTTACCGTCATAGCCTTGCTTCACCTCGATGTTTTCACTGCGCGCACTGCGACCACGCTTCCTTTGAGGCGCGGGATGCTGGTTGTCGCAACCGCATGTTGCACGTCGTTCTTATGTCACAGCCTCGCGAGAACCGTCGAGAAAATTCGCGTTTGCCGGGCATCGCAGCGCACGGTTGTGCCAGCAGTACTCGTCTCAGCGGCTATCGGAGGCCTTGCGTGTATTGGAGACATCGCATGGCTCGTGGCACTGGTGGTGTCTTGGGTTTTGCTTTGTGTTGGCGTGCTCGGATTGGCAAAGGCGAACGACACTTCTTTGGAAGAGGAAACGCGCCTCTTTCCTTTTGTTGGATATAACTCCCCGGACGTCCTGCTCGTTGCCGGGTGCATAGGTTTCGTCTGGGAAGAGGTGTGGCGGGGCCACACCTATGTCTCGTTGCAAGGGGCATGCGTGCCGTTTCTCATCGTCATCGCCCTCTTGTTTCTGTGGCGGTGCCGGCGATTGGGGTGCTCCCCTACCCTTCCTGTCTCTATCGTTGCCGCCTGCCTGCCCATCGCCTATGCCATGGGACCCTGTGCGGCATTGCTATTTGCCTGCAATCTTGCCGTAGTTTCCTTTGCCTGCATACAACGGGAGGCGGACTTGCAAATGGCAGGCGGAGGTTGCATCTTGCATTCGCCGCTGTTTGCCCTTGCGGCAGGCATGTGCGTTGGTATGTATGCCGTAAATCTATTTGGCACCAACCTTCTGCGGATTTCATCTTTCACAGTGCAAGGAAGTCATATTTTTGAGAGAACAGTTTTCTGGCTCATTTTTATTCTTTTCCTTATTGCTAGTCTAGCTTATGCAGTTTCAGCGATAAAAAAGACGCATGCGAGAGATAGGCCCATAAAAGCAGCTGTCCTTTCCGATTCAGAACGTCTGCACAGCCATCTTGCGGGCAAAGGCCTGACGCCGCTGCAAATTGAAGTCGTGTCGATCCTTGCAGAAGGCAAAAACACGAGCTATGCCGCCGAATCTCTCGGATACTCACGCAGTGTCATCGACCGCGCACGCCGTGAAGCTTTCGCTCGCCTCGGTGTTCGCAACTGTTTACAGCTTGTCAGGAGCTTCGTCGATGAGAGGCCTTCGTAAATCGAGATAAACGACATAGGCACACGGCCCGTCGCAAGTTGTAAACACTTCTTTGCGGCAACTGACTACAGACCTTTTCGAAAGCAACTCCTACGATGCCGATAGACCAGCCCAAAGAAAAAGGAAGGGGGATTTCCGGGTCGGCGTGTCTTTGTCATACAAGGAGTCTGTCATCGTGAGGAGGGTCGCCATGCGAACGGCAAAGGCCAGCAAACGTGAAATCGCATTCGTCGTGGTACTTGTAGCCGTCGCCGCCATAGGGGCAGTCGTCTACTGGGGAACCATACAAGTACAGAATGCGAGATATCAGCAGGAGATCGAAGAAGCGACGGTTGTAGTTGAGCCCGGAGAGGTTCACAGCATAAGCGCGTCGCTATCCCCATGGGATGGCACGATGGAGATTGCCCTTACGAGAAGCGCCTGGTACGAGTCGTTCAGCAAAGCCGATGAGGCGGAAAACCTTGGTGATGTGAGCAGCTACGCAGAAGAAAGCGACGGGGGATATGTCGTTTGCGAGCTCCTCCTCCACAGCGTTGATGCCGTTCCCATGTTTTACGAAGAAAACCAGCTCAACGTTTCCGTCTTCAGGCTCCTCGCTGCCGATGGGGAGACATACATAATTCCCGAATCAGTCTGGTCGAGTGTACCCAAGGTGAAAGATGAGAACTCGTCTATCTATACGCTTGAGTTCTCACGGGGGGATACGGCGACCGTACGCCTTGGCTTCCCCCTGGCTGCAGGGGAACCTCTCGACGAGTTGGCGATCACGTTTGCGTCTTCGCTTACCCGGTTTGCGCTTAACCTCGCATCGTGAAGGGATGTCTATGTCCATCGTGAGTTTGGAGTTGAGACGAGCGCTCAAAAACCGATGGTTTGCGCTGTCGATGGCTGCCTTGGCATTCATCGCGCTTTTCGGGGCGGTTGTTCGATCTTTTGTCACCGCCGAGCAACTCGATGTCGTCGTCTTTCCGTACCTCGATACAACATACTGGTACCTTTCGGCCTTTTCGAGTTTCACCTCGTGGATTGCCGTCAATCACCTCGACACTGCCACCGAGCTCTTTTTTGTGCTTGTCCCACTTTTGGTACTCATAGGGTACAGTTGGTCGCTGGCATCTGATCTGAAAAGCGGCTACTTCGAGCAATTGACGACGCGGGTGTCACGCAGCCGCTGTTACGCAGCCCGTTTCCTTGCGACGTTCGTTGCGGGCGGGTTGCTGGTGGCGGTTCCGCTCATTATCAACTTTTTGCTCCTCTCCATGTTCCTACCGTCGTGGACTCCCCATGTTGTCGATATGTTCTATACAACCGTAGGGGGTGCGCCCGATGTTTCAAACAATGCAATCTTTACGAGCTTGTTTTACACGAATCCCTTTCTATTTGTCGTTGCTCGTGTTCTTCTTAATTTCGTGCTGTGCGGCCTGTGGGCGACCACAGTACTTGCACTGTCTCTATTTGTCCGCAACAGAGTTGCGCTTATCGTTGTCCCCTATATCGTCCTTCTGCTCGTTAAGCATCTTGGGCAGCGGCTTTATGTCGTCATGCGTACGAATGGCCACGAGGGATTCGGTTACAGCTTGACCCTTTTCGATCAATTGAGGGCGGCCCCGGATGGATTCTATTGCCCAGGATGGCTTACTTCGCTGTGTGTCGCGCTTATGCTGGTTGTCTCGTTGGGGTTGCCGCTACTGGCAAGAAAAAAGGACGTCCTATGAAATCGACGGGAAAAGGGGTGTTTCTGCATCTTGTTCTGTTTGATTTACGTTGCGGTGGCCATCAGGCGAGATTGCGGTTTCTAGCACTCGCAACGGTGGTTAACGTGTTGTGTTTCATGCTCTACACGCTTGTCGCACCGGGCCGCACAGAAGTCACAAGCCTGTCGTTTGCCGACTATATTGCGGCATGTGTCGGCGGGATTGAAACGCACCTGACGCAGGACGGGGATTCGTTCAAACTGCCTGCAGGATGGCTGTGTTTGTGTGGCCTCATGTCATATATCGTGCTGGATTACCCGTCACGAGACCTCAAGGGCATGGGTGCCCACGTTGTGGTGGCTTCGGGATCCCGTTGGCATTGGTGGTTTTCGAAGTGCCTGTGGGTTTCTGTCGCATGCTGTGCTTCGTGGACGATCGTACTTGCTTCATGCGCTTTATGGGCGACGTTTGCCGGCTCTGGATTGGCAGCCCCTGAGTCTCTCTGTATTACGCCTGGCGTCCCCTCATTGCTGGGCTTTCAAGCACCGTTTATATCGGCAGGAACAACGAGCATCGCAGGCTTTGTGGCAGTTGCCCCCATCGTCCTTGCCGCCCTGTGTGTTGTGCAATTGTTCCTATCAGTTTCTATTGCCCCGTTTGTCGGTTTTGCAGTTTTGATTGCGATACTGCTTCTGTCGTCCCTCCATACCAATGAAGCGCTTTTGGGGAACTATCTCATGCTTGCGCGAAGCGAACTCGTCTCATCGGCAGGAGTTTCCTGTGAAACGGGTTTATTCGCGGCTTTTGCACTTATGGCGGCGGTTGTTGTGCTTGGAGGCATTGCCTATACCCGGCGTGATATATACGGAAGAGGAGCGGATGCCTCATGATTGACGTGGTCGGTGTCACCAAACGGCTTCGTAGGACAACGGTTTTACAAGACATCACTCTCAGTTTCCAGCCGGGGCGCGTTGCGGCCCTTACAGGACCCAACGGCAGCGGAAAAACGATGCTCATGCGCGTTGTGGCAGGGCTCGTCCGACCGACGGAAGGCTATGTGGAGATAGACGGGCTTCGTTTGGGACGAGACGTCGACTTTCCTCCCAGCCTTGGAATGTTGCTTGAAGGCCCTACGTTTTTGGACTCGTATACCGGCTTTGAAAATCTGCGCATGTTGGCTTCGATTAAAGGGATCGCCGAAGAGGCACAGATCCGGTCATGGATTTCAACTGTGGGACTCGACCCAGACGATCGGCGCCGCTACCGTGCGTACTCCCTCGGCATGAAACAGCGCCTGGGCATCGCTGCCGCCCTTATGGAGGAACCAGACGTGCTCTTGCTTGACGAACCGACCAACGCGCTCGACACTGGCGGGGTTCTCATGGTTCAAGAACAGATACGTGCCGCACGCAATAGAGGTGCGACGGTGCTGCTGGCCTGTCATGACGCCGGGATAGTTCGCTCTTTGGCTGACGAGGTGTGGCATCTCGCCGAAGGGCACCTCGACAACTGCGAGGTTCCGAAGACGGAGGAGCATCGATGAAAGGGTCAAAAACGATTCGGCGCATCCCCGTGTTGTTGGGGACGTTTGCCATTGTCCTTGTTGCGATCGTCGGATTAGCCGCACGCATCTGGTGGGTGAACGAGCGCGTCTATCCGTATCCGTATCCCGAGGAGCACCATGCAATGGGAGAGTGGATCGAACTGGAAGGCGCTTTTATCGATTCTCAGAACGAAACTACCGACGGCTACGCGATGAGGGTGACAAACGCCGAGTTGATATCGTACCGAGAGTACTTAGATCTCTACGGGGAGGAGGGCGTCGAGATTCCCGACGACCCCGAACTGGATGTCAAAAGCATCTTGTGCCTCACCCTCGAATTGCGCAACGACTCCGAAGTCTCGGGAGGAGCGATCTTGTTGGGAGAGTTCGCGCTTATCCCCGACGGTATGCCCCTCGTATACGACTTTGACCCCATGCTTTGGGGTAAGTCGAACTCCAACATAGACCAGACGTCTTTCCTTATCGCCGTGCTTCCCGGGACGTCGACCATCCAGCATGTTCCCTACGGCGTGGGGGACCTGGACGCAACCGGCGGCATAAGCAGGCGATACTACGATGCCCTTCCTGCTGCGGAATCCTACGAGCTCGTCGTTTCCAACGCTCCTGTTCGCCACGTAATCGATATTGAGGTTGGATAACGCACCTCAGCTGTGCCGACTGCGGCCTGCGAGGACCTGAGGGCATAACACACGCGGCCACCTCCCTCAGATCCTCGCGGGCGATATCGGTGAAACCGACAACCCGAATCGAGCTGGCCTTACGTTCTGTTTTTGTCGCTCAGATACCGATAGGCGCTCATGGCGGCCACGGCACCGTCTGCAGCAGCAGTGACCACCTGCCTCAGCACGGTGTTGCGAACGTCGCCGGCCGCAAAGAGACCCGGCGTACGCGTTGCAAGCTGGGCATCGGTTTTGATGGCACCGTCTTCAAGGTCGACCAGGTCGGCCACCAGACCGACCTGAGGATTATGGCCCACCATGACAAAGACGCCGACCGATCCCTCATCGCAGGTGCGCTCTTCAAGCTCTCCGGTATGCGTGTCCCTCAGAACCAAGGTGCCGATACCGTGCTCGCCCGAAACGCTATCAAGCACCGTGTTGTAGCGGATTTCGATGTTGGGGCGCGCCTCAACGGCCTCGCGGTCATGCGGCACGGCCCTCAGCTCCCCACGGCGCACAAGCATGGTCACCTTCGAGGCGATTCGCGACAGGAACTCGGCCTCCTCGCAAGCCGAGGCGCCTCCCCCGATGACGTAGACCTCCTTGCCCCGGTAGAACATGCCGTCGCAGGTCGCACAGTAGCTTACGCCGCGACCGGTGAACTCCTCCTCGCCGGCAAAGCCTGCACGGCGCGGCGTGGCACCGGCGGCATAGACGACGGCGGGGACGATGTAGCGCTCTTCGCCCACGGTTACGGCGAACGTCCCGTCATCGAGCGCTTCGACGGAGCCCACCTCGTCGTAGACGATGTCGCAACCTGCCGCCTCGGCATGGTTCTTCATCGTGTCGCCCAGATCAAAACCGCCGATGTGCTCGTAACCGGGATAGTTCTCGATCTTTTCGGACTGAGAGATCTGACCGCCGGGCGCAGACATCTCGGCGATAATCGTATGCAGCCCGGCACGTATCGCATAGATTCCGGCAGACAGCCCTGCAGGACCGCCTCCGACGATAAACAGGTCGTACTCCATGTTGGTGGTGTCGGGCATGGTAATCCTCCATCGTGGTAGACGTTGCTCCCCCTTGATTCCCCGTCGCCCTACCCTTGAAACCCAGCCGTTCGTGCAGGCATACCGGCATTCACACCACAGTCAAAATAATTGCAATAGAAACCGCAGGGCGCGTTGAGACGACCCCCTACCCCTGTTGCGACACGATGCCCGAAACGTTGCTCGAACCAAAGCCCCCGGCACCGCGTTCGGTGTCGTCGAGCTCGTCAACCTCGACAAGGTCCACGACCGGCACCTCTTGAATGACAAGCTGTGCGATGCGGTCGCCGCGCTTCACGACGATCGGAGTTTCCGGGTCGAGGTTGACCGCCGCAACCTTAAGCTCGCCACGGTAGTTGGAATCGATGAGTCCCGGGGTGTTGGCCATCGACAGCCCCGCCTTGAGGGCAAGCCCGCTGCGCGGCTGCACAAAACCGGCATAGCCGGACGGGATGGCGACCGCCAGGCCCGTCGGAATGAGCGTGCGCCTAAGCGGCTCGAGTGTAACGTCGACGGCGCTCAACAGGTCGAGACCGGCGTCGCCCTCGTAGGCATACCGGGGCAACGGCAAATCTTTGTCAAGACGTTTTACCTGTACGTTAATCTTGTTTGGCATGATTGTCATGCTCCCCCGACATCGAAATCTTATTCAACTCGGCATAGAAGCCGTCGACGTCCTGAAAATCCTTATATACGGAGGCAAAGCGCACGTAGGCCACCGTGTCCATCTTGAGCAGGCGTTCGAGCACCATGTCGCCCAAAGCTTTGGACGACACCTCGGAGCGAAACTCGTTGCGCAGCTCGGTTTCGATGTCGGTGATGAGCTCGTCGAGCTGTTCGACCGGAATGGAACGCTTGACCGAGGCTTTCACCAGGCTCGTCATGAGCTTTTGGCGGTCGAATGGCTCGAGACAGCCGTCTTTCTTGCGAATCTGGATGGGAATCTCCTCGCGTCGTTCGTACGTCGTGAAGCGGTCGCCGCAGGCGGGGTTGAGACACTCCCGCCTACGGCGTATGGCGTTCCCCGACTCTGAAGGCCGGGAATCTATGACACGCGAATCTTCGCACCCGCATTTGGGACAACGCATGGGACCTCCTCAGACGTGGCACCCATAAGAATACCAGTTCGAACAGGCACTGTCTTGAGAACAGTCCTCTAATTGAAGCGGTTCAGGAGAGACCCACGAGCCTGCTGGCCTGCGTGTTTCAACCCGCCGTCGCCGGCACCTCGACGATTTGACCGGGCATCAGCAGCGCGCTCTCAAGACTGTTGTGCTCCATAATCCATTTGACGCATTGGCGCGTCGTCATCCCCTCGATGGGATAGCGTTCGGCAAGCGACCAGAGCGTGTCGCCGCTGTCGACGGCCACGGCGACGGTCGGGATGTCGGCGGCCGCCGAGGCGGAGGATCCCAGGGCGACAAGGCTGCCGCCGGCGAGCAGCCCGGCGACAAGCAGGACGAGCGCCATGCCGAGAGCCAGGTTCAGCGACCTGCACCGACGCCGTGCCGCGGTGCGGGCTTCAAGGCGCCTCTCGACACGGCGGCCGCCCGATCCCCCTTCGACGACGTGCAGCCGAGGAAAGTATGTCTCCTCCTGGTAGGCGGACAGGTCGAATGCCGACGAGCCGTATGCGTACCAAAAAGTCCCAGGGATTATACGACCCTGCGGTGCGGTCGGGGCGTTTGTGCGTGCAGGCATCGAGACCTCCGTTCGTCCAGAAACGGGCAGCCATTCTGCCCGCATCCCGGATAGAATCCTCATAGGAACACGTGTTCTGGTTTTCATCATACCAGAACATGTGTTCTATGCAAGGAAAATCGAACGTCTGTTTGCCCGTTCTCCAAAAACCGCCTATACTAGGCCCACGCGATGAAGGAGGACGCTCATGGAACGCAAGAAGCTCACCAAGCGCCAGACCCAGATCTACGAGTTCATCTGCAGCGAGGTCGCCGAGAAGGGCTATCCGCCCAGCGTCCGCGAAATTGCAAATGCGGTGGGGCTGAGCAGTCCTTCGACCGTCCACACCCATCTGCAGGTTCTAGAAGACAAAGGTTATATCAAGCGCGACCTTTCCAAACCTCGCGCCCTTGAGATTATCGGGAAAGAAACCTCAGTTCCAGAAAACGTCGGTCTGTCTGCAGGCATCGTGCACGTGCCGCTTCTTGGACGCGTCGCCGCAGGCATGCCCGTCCTTGCCGAGCAGAACGTCGAGGCCACGATCCCGCTGCCGGAGGCCATCGTAGGCGACGCGGCGTCGTTCGTGCTGCGCGTCAAAGGGGAGTCGATGGTCCAGGCAGGCATCTTCGACGGCGACTTCGTGGTTGTCAAGGAACAGCCTGACGCCGTAAACGGGCAGATTGTGGTGGCGCTCATAGACGACGAGGCGACGGTCAAAACGTTCTACCGCGAACCCGACCGTATTCGCCTCCAACCCGAAAACCCCACCATGGCTCCCATCTACGCCACGAACCCCAAGATCCTGGGGCGCGTCATCGCCCTGGTACGTTCCTTCTAGCAGATGGATAGTGCCGTGAGCGACTCATCGGAACACAGTGCCGCCAAACCGACCGCCGACCTATCGGCACCCGACATTCGCCCGTCGAACGCGTCTGCGTCCCCCATGTCGACACTCGGCGTTCAGAAACCGCGCTATGCCTTGCTCGACACCGTGCGTGGTGCGGCGGTCGTCGCGATGGTGCTGTTCCATCTCGTGTACGACCTCGTGTTTATCTACGGGGTCGACATGGCGTGGTTCCGCGGAACGGTCGGCGAGGTATGGGAAGTCGCCGTGGGGTGGACGTTCGTATGCGTCGCCGGCTGCTCGGCCTCCTTGTCGCACAACAACGGCAAACGCGCCTGCAAGCTCGGCCTTGTCGCGCTCGCCATCACTGCGGTGACGGGCGTGGCGCGCATTGACATCCCCATCTACTTCGGGGTCATCCACTGCCTGGCAGCATGCACCGCCGTCGTGTGCCTTGCCAAACCGGCGCTCGACCGGCTTCCGCGCATTCCGGCCGCCCTTGCATGCCTCGTGCTCGCCGTTGCGACCTCCTCGGTTCGCGACGGCTTCGTCCAGCTTGTGCCGGGCGTATCGCTTTTCGACATCCCCGACGTGTTCTACAGGTGGAACGAGCTGTCGTTCTTGGGTTTCCCAGGTCCCACGTTTTCGTCGGGAGACTATTTCCCGCTGTTCCCCTACCTGTTCGTCTACCTGTGCGGCTATTTCGCCTTCGCGGAGCTCGCTGCACGCCAAGCCTGTCGGCGCGTCCTGTGCATGGATCCCGTCGCTCCCCTTGCGCTACTCGGCCGGCACAGTCTGGGAATCTATCTTGTCCACCAAGTCGTCATCATCGCCGTGCTCGCACTCGTCTTCGGCCACCTTTGAAACGCCGTCCGACAGGACTTCGGCGGCGGAGGCGCCGTCCGTAGACGCCACGACATAGGGGGCCAGGCGCGCCTGCAGGTTCACGGGCACCACCGCAGTCAGGGCAACGCCTTCGGGCAGATACTCTTCGGCCACGATGCGGCCTTGTTCGTGGCACGCCTTGGCAAGCAGCCCCTGGCTGTAGGGAAGCAGGACCTGCATCGTTGCGTCCCGGGAACTCGCCGCATGCGCCACGGCGTCGACAAGTTCGTCGATGCCGGTCCCCTCCGTCGAAGAGACGCACAGCGCGTGGGGATAGCGTTTGCGCAACGCCGCCGCGCCTTCGTCGTCGAGCAGGTCGCACTTGTTGAACACGACGAGCACGGGGACGGACTCGGCACCGATCTGGCCGAGCACATCGTCGACCGCGTCCATCTCCTGTTCGCGGTGGGGGTCGGTCGCGTCGACCACTTTGAGCAGAAGGTGCGCCCCGCTCACCTCCGCCAGCGTCGACTTGAACGACTCGACGAGCGTCGTAGGGAGCTTCTGCACGAAACCGACCGTGTCTGTTACGGTGACGACGCGCCCGCCGGGCAGGTTGAGCGTCCGCGTGGTGGGGTCGAGCGTCGCAAAGAGCTGGTCTTGAACGTACACGTCGGAACCGGTGAGCCGGTTGAGCAGCGTGGACTTGCCGGCGTTGGTGTAACCGGCCAAGGCGACGCGGAAGGTCGGCGACCCGTAACGGTTCTTGCGCTGCGTCTCGCGCGTCGTGGCGATGCGCTTGAGCTCCTGGCGCAGCACCGCCATGCGGTTGCGGATAAGCCGGCGGTCCACCTCGAGCTGGCTTTCGCCCTGGCCGAAGCGCGAACCGATGCCGCCGCGGGTGCGGTCTTTGGCAAGGTGTGCCCACATACCGCGCAACCGCGGGTAGAGGTACTGCAGCTGAGCCATCTGCACCTGGAGCTTGCCCTCGTGCGTCTTGGCGTGCAGGCCGAAGATGTCAAGGATGAGCGCCGTGCGGTCGACGATCTTAAATCCCGTGCCAAGGATACGCTCGAGGTTGGCCTGTTGCGAGGGCGACAGCTCGTTGTCGAAAATCACCACGTCGGCGTCGAGCGACTCGGCAAGCTCCTTGAGCTCGAGCACCTTGCCGCTGCCGAGGAAGGTTTTGGGCGAAGGGCGCTCAAGCCGCTGCACGAGGCGTCCAACGGGAACCGCCCCGGCGGTCTCGGCAAGGCGGGCGAGCTCGTCGAGGGAGGATTCGACCTCCCATTCCCCCGACCCCCTGTCGACGCCAACCAGCACACAGCGCTCGGGCGGGATGTATGTGGAAACTGGACGTTCAGCCGGCACGTGCAACCACCCTTTCAAGCTTTCGTCAACCGCCCTGCACCGCTGCGGAACAGAAAACCGCGAAAACTTACAGCATAAAGGCAGGACCGCGCCGTGCCTCCTTAAACGACGACCTGTACCGACCTGCCGATCATGTCGAGCACCGCGGTGCACAAAAGCGACGCATCGTAGGGTTCGGCATCGAGCCATCGGATGCGCCCGTCCGCGCGAAACCAGGTCATCTGCCGTTTCGCATAACGACGCGTGGCCCGCTTCACCTCTTCGACGGCATCCGTCAGCGAGCAGGTGCCGTCGAGCACCTTTAAGAACTCTTTATACCCGATGGCCTGGCGCGCGGTCAGCGCGTCGGCAAACCCGTCGGCGGCAAGCTCCGCCACCTCGTCCAGCAGACCGGAGGCGACCATGCGGTCGACCCGGGCGTCGATACGCGCATAGAGCGCCTCGCGGGGGACCGAGAGCCCTACATAGAGGGTCGGGTGCCGGTCGGTGCGCACATGGAGGGTCTCGTGCTCGCATGCATAGCTCGTACCCTGCTCGAGCAGCTCGAAGGCGCGCACGACACGGCGCACGTTGTTGTGGTGGATGAGTGCGGCGCTCGCCGGGTCGACCGCGGCAAGGCGCCGGTGGAACTCCTCGGGACCCAGCTCCTCGGCAAGGCGCGCATAGCGTTCGCGCACGGGGTTGCCGGTCTGCCCTCCTGCTGGAAAATCCATCTCCTCGAGCGCGGCGCGCACGTAGAGGCCCGTCCCTCCGCACACGACGGGCATCCGCCCGGCGGCGCATGCGGCGTCGATGACGGCATGGGCTTCCCGGGCATAGAGCGCCACCGAGTACGCCTCCCCCGGTTCGGCAAGGTCGACGCAACGCAGCGGGGCCCGCCGCCCGTCAGGCGGGGTTTTTGCGGTTCCCACGTCCATGCGGCGGTAGACCTGCATCGCATCGGCCGAGACCACTTCGGAGCCCAGGCGCGCGGCCAGCTCGTCGGCAAGGTCGGACTTGCCCGAGGCGGTGGGACCCACAATCGCCACAACCTCGTAGGGGCCTGCGCCACCCGCACGGCTCACGGCGTCGGGCGAGTCGGCGTCGCGGCGAAACACCGCCTCTTCACACAGCAAGGCTGCCCCGCAGATACCAGGTGCGCGCCTCTTCGACATCGACGTCGCGGATCGTGCCCACGAACTCCGCAGGGTCGGACCCGGCAGGAAGCGGCACGTGGACCGTCTGGTTCTTAGGGCTGCGGCCCGACAGCATCGTCTCGTCGCGCTTGGAAAGGCCTTCGAACAGCACGGGTACCCGCGCACCGAGGTCGACCTGGTTTGCCGCGTAGGCGCAGCGCTGCACGGCCTCGACGAGACGGTCGAAACGCCCTTGAACCACCTCGCGAGGAGTGTCGTCGACCATCTCGGCCGCCGGGGTGCCCGCACGCTTGGAGTAGATGAACGTGAAGGTCTGAGAGTAGCCCACCGTTTCCACAAGCGAGAGCGTGTCGGCGAAATCCTCCTCGGTCTCACCGGGAAAACCGACGATGACGTCGGTGGACAGGGCGATGCCGGGCACCGCGGCGCGGACGCGGCCCACCAGGTCGAGGTACTGTTCGCGGTCGTAGGTGCGGTTCATGAGCTTGAGGATGCGCGAGGACCCCGACTGCGCCGGAAGGTGCAGCGCGGGCATCACGGCGGGCGTTTCGGCCATCGCGGAGATCGTGGCGTCGCTCAGGTCCTTGGGATGGCTCGTCGCAAAACGCAGGCGGGGCACGCCCGAGGTGCCCACGGCACGCAGCAACTCGGCGAAGCGGGGCTCGCCGTAGAGGTCCCGCCCGTACGAGTTGACGTTTTGGCCCAGCAGGGTTATCTCCTGCACACCCTCGTCCACGAGGCGGCCAACCTCCTCCATCACGTCCTCGAAGACGCGGCTGTGCTCGCGGCCGCGCACATAGGGGACGATGCAGTAGGTGCAGAAGTTGTTGCACCCGTAGGTGATCGGCACCCAGGCGTGGAAACCGGCGTCGCGCTTGGCGGGCAGGTCTGTCGAGGCCTTCCCTTCTTCGTCCGCCTCGCAGACGGCCGTCAGGCGCCGCCCGCCGGCCAGCGCCTCGCCCAGCAGGTCGGGCAACCTGAACAGGGTGTGGGTGCCGAACACGACGTCGACGTTGCCAGGTGCGTCGAAAAGCCCGGCGCCGTCGCGTTGGCCTATGCAGCCACCCACCGCGACTATGCGCCGGCCGGGGCCGCCCTCGCGCGGCGGGAGGTTCCGCATAGAGGAGACCTGGCCAAAAAGACGCGTGTCGGCTGCCTCGCGGACACAGCAGGTGAGGTAGACCACAAAGTCGGCCTCCTCGACGGTGTCGACGGGCAGGGACCCTGCGGCCTCGAGCATGCCGCGCACACGTTCGCCGTCGTGGAAGTTCATCTGGCAGCCGAAGACCCGCGCGAGGTAGGTCGTGCCGGCCAGGGGCTGTTGGGCACCGGGCGCATCCGCGTGCAGGGCGGTCGCATCAATGGGCATGGGAGGGGCCTCCTTGGTCGGCAGGGCGAAAAGGCCTCCGGAACAGGTTACGCGTGCGCCGCAAGCGGCAGCGAGCCGTACGAGTCGGAAGGGACGGCCTGCGAGGCGGGGTCTGCCGAGTCGCAGGCCGCGAGCCTTTGCGCAGACGAGGCCGACGGCGCGGTCTCGGAAGAAACGCTGACAACGTGGGGGTAGACCGAG
>CAZUFB010000007.1:40246-47754 GCA_964619775.1 uncultured Coriobacteriaceae bacterium | reverse complement strand
CGATGCCATGCCATCTTGATGGGCTCCACCGGACGCCCATGGAGCCCCGCGCTGCTCCTGGTACAATCTCCAAATCCCCGCTCGTTCGGAAGGGAGCCTGTGCCATATGTGCGGAATCGTCGGCTGTGTGGGCGAGCTCGATGCCCAGCCGTTCCTGCTGAAGGGCCTCGCAGCCCTCGAGTACCGCGGCTACGACTCGGCCGGCCTGGCCGTGGTGGGCCCCGATGGGCGTCTGGGCCTGCTCAAGCGCAAGGGTCGCGTCGCCGGCCTGGCCGAGGCCGCCGAGGCCCGTCCCATGCCGAGCACCTGCGGCATTGCCCATACGCGCTGGGCCACTCACGGTGCCCCTTCCGAGCGCAACGCCCATCCCTTCATCGACTGTACCGGCACGCTCACGCTGGTACACAACGGCATCATCGAGAACTTTGCGGCCCTGCGTGCCGAGCTGTCCGCCGCGGGTCACACCTTTGCGAGCGATACCGACTCCGAAGCCGCCGTGCACCTCGTCGAGGAGTACTACGACGGCGACCTGCTCGCCGCGGTGACATCCGCGCTGCCCCGTCTCGAGGGCGCCTATGCGCTCGTCGTGGCCTCCTCCGAGCATCCCGACGAGCTCGTATGCGCCCGCCGGGGGTCGCCTCTTGTGGTGGCCGCCACGCCGCAGGGGTGCTTTGCGGCGAGCGACCTCACCGCGCTGCTCGCGCAGACCCGCGACATCGTGGCGCTTGAGAACGGCCAGGTCGCGCACCTGCACCGCGATGGTTCGCTCGAGGTCTACGGCCCCGACGGCGAGCGGGTCGAGCCCGAGGTGCTCCACGTCGACTGGGACGTGTCGAGCGCCACGCTCGGCGGGCATGCCGACTTCATGGAGAAGGAGATCGACGAGCAGCCCGAGGTTGCGGCGCGCCTGCTGGCTGGGCGTCTCGGTCTGGGCAAGGACCCGCTGCCCGAGCTGCCCGAGGACGTCGTGGCCGACGCCTCGCGCATCATCGTCGTGGCGTGCGGCACCTCCTACCACGCGGGCCTGTTCGCCAAGGGGATCGTCGAGTCGTGGGCGCGCGTACCCGTGGAGGTGGACACCGCGAGCGAGTTCAACTACCGCGATGCCGTCGTGGGCGAGGGCGATCTGTGCGTCGTCGTGACCCAGTCGGGCGAGACGGCCGACACGCTCACCGCAGCCCGCAAGGCCCGTGCGGCCGGGGCGCGCATCTTTGCCGTGACCAACGTGGTGGGCTCCACCGCCGCCCGCGAGGCCGACTACACGCTCTATCTGCAGGCCGGCCCCGAGGTCTCGGTGGCCTCCACCAAGGCCTACACCGCCCAGCTCGTCGCGATGGCGCTGCTCGCGCTCAAGGTGGCCACGGCGCGCGGCGGCGAACCGGAGTTTTTGCTCGCGCGCGCCTCGGAGCTCGCAGGGCTGCCGGCGCTGCTCTCGGAGGTCCTTTCCCGCGCAGGCTCGGCCCAGAAGGCCGCCCCGGTCTTCGAGGGCGCGACGTCGGCGCTCTTTTTGGGGCGTGGGCTCAACTCGGCCACGGCCTCGGAGGGTGCGCTCAAGCTCAAAGAGATCAGCTACCTGCACGCCGAGTCGTACGCGGCCGGCGAGATGAAGCACGGGCCCATCGCGCTGCTGCAACCGGGCTTCCCGGTGGTGGTCGTGGTGCCCGACGACCAGGTTCGCGCCAAGACCGTCTCGAACATCGCCGAGATTCGCGCCCGGGGGGCGTCGGTCGTCGCGGTCGCCACCGAAGGCGACGCCGAGGTGGCCGCGGTCAGCGACGCCGTGATGTGGCTGCCGCACTGCCCGTCGTGGCTCACTCCGGCGGTTTCGGTCCTCTACCTGCAGATGCTCGCTCGCGAGGTGGCGCTTGCCCGCGGCTGCGATGTCGACAAGCCCCGCAACCTGGCCAAGTCGGTCACGACGGAGTAGCCATGTCGGTGGCGGGCGTCGGGGTCGACATGGTCGAGATTGCGCGGATGCGGGAGACGATGCTGCGCACGCCGCGGTTCGTCGAGCGCGTGTTCACGCCCGAGGAGCGCTCCTACTGCGAGGGCCGTGCAAACCCCTTTGCGAGCTATGCGGGCTGCTTTGCCGCGCGCGAGGCGGTGCTCAAGGCGCTGGGCTGCGGCTTTGGCGACGGGGTGGGCTTTCGGGATGTCTCGGTTGGCCACGACGCCAAGGGGCGGCCGGTGGCGCTGCTCGCGGGCGGCGCCCTGGAGCGGGCGCGCGCGCAGGGCGTGACCGACGTGTACCTGTCGATTTCGCACACGCAGGGGGTTGCCGTCGCCAACGCCGTCGCGGCCACCGAGGCCACCCAGCCGCGCCGCGACGAGCGGGTGGACGAGAAAAACCTCATGGCGGCCCGGTTCAAAGAAGCGAGGTCGTTGCTCGACGAGCTCGACCGCAAGGAAGGTGATGCTTGATGCAGCCGGTCATGAACGTGTCGGACGTCCATGAGTTTGAGGCGTCCCTTGCCGAGAAGGGCCTCAAAACCGCCGAGCTCATGCGCCGTGCCGGTGCCGTGGTGGCGTTGCAGGCGGCACGCTTTGTGGAGGCGGGCTCGGTCGTGGTGATGTGCGGCATGGGCAACAACGGCGGCGACGGCTGGGTCGCAGCCGACAGCCTGGCGCGCCACGGCTACGAGGTATGCGTCGTTTCGGCCGCCACGCCGGCGGTCATCAAGGGCGAGGCCGCGCGCAAGGCTGCGTCGCGTGCCCAGGAGATGGGCATCCCGGTGCACGTGGACCCGAGCTTCGAGGAGCTGGTCGGGCTGCTCGCCGACGCCGACGTGGTTGTGGACGCGGTGTTTGGCACGGGCTTTCACGGCGCGCTGACGACGCCCTACGACCGGTGGGTGCATGCCGTGGACGAGGCGTTTACGGGCGCCCTGGTGTCGGTGGACGTGCCCAGCGGTATCGACGCGTCGACCGGCATGGCCGAAGGGGCCTACTTCGACGCCGACGTCACCGTGACGATGTTCGCGATGAAGCCCGGCCTGGTCTCGGGCGTGGGGCGTGCGGCGTGCGGTGCGGTGGTCGTGGCGAGCCTGGCTTCCGACGACAAGGGGCTGGCCGACCTGTCGGACGCCGCGGCGGCCTTCGCGCTCGACGAGGCCGACTATGCCGGCGTGCTGCCCGAGATGGATCCCCTGCAGGACAAATACACGCGCGGCCGGGTGCTCGTGGTGGCCGGTTCGGCGCGCTATCCCGGCGCGGCGGCGCTGTGCGCGCTGGCCGCGGCCCGCTCGGGCGCCGGCTACGTGACGCTTGCGGTCCCCGAGCCGGTGGTGCCCGTGCTGCAGATGCAGCTGCCGAGCATCCCCGTGGTGGGCCTGCCTTCCGACGAGGAGGGGTCGTTCGCCGCCGAGGCGGCCGACCGAATCGGCGTGCTCGCGGGGCGCTGCGACGTGGTGGTGGCCGGCCCGGGCCTTACGACGTCGTTCGGCGCGTGCGAGGTCGTGCGCAGCCTGCTTGCGCAGCCGTGCGCCCTGGTGCTCGATGCCGACGCGCTCAACGCGCTCGTCAAAATCTGCCTTGGTTCGGCCGGGGAGCACCCCGACATGCTGCGTCGCGAGCACCCGCTCGTTTTGACCCCGCATCGCCGCGAGCTCGCCCGTCTCGTGGGGGCCGAACCGGCCGACACCGCTTCGCTCGCCGGGGCGATGCGCGTTGCCCAAAGCCTTGCCTGGTCGGTGGGGTCGGGCGACTTCTGCGTCGTGGCCAAGGGCGCGGTGAGCGCGGTGGCGACCGTCGACGGTACTGTGATTCCCGAGCCGGGGCCGGCCGCCCTGGCCACGGCGGGCACGGGCGACGTGCTGGCCGGCATCGTCGCGAGCCTGCTTGCCCAGGTGCGCGCCCTCGACCTCGAGGGCGCGGGCGTCGGGTCGAGCGAGCTGCTGATGCTCATAGCCGCCGCGGACCGCGTGCACGCGCTTGCGGGTTTCCTGGCCGCCGAGGACCACGGGTCGCGCGGGGTCATTGCCTCCGACGTCGCCGAGAAGGCAGGCTTGGCGGTGGACCTGCTCGTCGAACGCTCCGAGCGCGCGGCCGAGAACGCGGGGGAGGACGCGGGCAGCCGCCTTGAGGGCGACCTGGCCTTCGAGGACGAAAGCCGCATCACGCCGCCTCCCGAGGTGGAGCGCCTCATCCGTGCCGACGTCGCGGCCGCGCGCGCCGCCCAGCTGCCCGGAGAGCTCCAGGGTTACGGGGGCGACCTCGAGGAGCCTGACGGCTCGGCCCTTCCCGGCGAGCCCGTTCGGCCTGCGCGCCCGAGGGCCCGCCTCGCCGACCCTGCAGCGCCTTTCGAAGGCGGGAACGGGCTGCAGGCGGCGGACGGTCGGCCCGATGTCCCCGCGGAGGGCGCGGGCGCGCGGGGTCTCGGTGGCGCCGCCGTCGTGCAGCCCCCGGCCACGGCACAGGGACCGGCGGGCAAGGAGGTCGCCCCGGCATCCGGCATGCCGCCCTTCCTGAGCGGCCTGGCGCGCGGGGGAGACGCCGCCGATCGGCCCGCGGACGCGCGAGGCACCGCGGCCCCGGAGGAACCGGAGGAGGGGTCCGAGCCCGCAGCGGGGCCCGCGCCTGCGGACGGGGAGGATGCGGCCGGTTCCAAGAAATCCGCCGACGGCTCGGCGCCTATGGCGGAGGGTGCCGCGCAGGCGGCGGGCCCGGCGGAGCCGCAGCCCTGCGCCGGGGAGACGCCGGCCCCCTCGGGCGACGCGGCGCCGCAGACAGGTGCGGACGGCTCTGCGATGCCGCCGTTCCTGGCGCGTGCGGCCACCGCGGCGCGTCCGGCGTCCGAGACGGCGGTCATGCGGCCCGTCGCGGCCGACGGCGGCGAGGGGGCCGACAGGGCCGAGGACGAGGCGCTCTTCGAGCGCGCCCAGCGCAAGCCCACGGCTGCCGAGCTCGAGCGCCGGCGCATCGAGGCGTTCCACGAGCGCGCGACGCTCCACATCGACGACGACGCCGTGACCCCCGTGGACAAACGTCCGAGCGCCAAGCCGCGGCGCAAGCGCTAGAATGTCCGCAGGCGGTGCCGCGAGCCTCTCCGACGGGGTGGTCGCGGTGCCGGGCTTTACCGAAGGCAGACGTCGGTGAAGGAGGGTGGCATGGCACAGGATACCCGCAAGCTGCCGGACGACCGGTGGGCCTGGGTCGAGGTCGACCTCGACGCGGTGCGCCGCAACGCGCGCGCGTTCATGGAATGCCTGAGGGGGGGCACGCGCCTGTGCGCTGTCGTGAAGGCCAACGCCTACGGCCACGGCGCCGTGCCGGTCGCCCGCTCCTGCAAGGCGGCCGGGGCCGACATGTTCGCGGTCGCGACGGTGGCCGAGGGGGTCGCGCTGCGCGAGGGCGGTATCGCCGAACCGATCCTGCTGCTTGCCCAGCCGCCGCAGGGCGCGGTGGGCACGGTCGTTGAGCACGGCCTCACGCCGGCGGTCTACGACCTCGAGTTCGCGGCGCAGCTCGGCGAGGCGGCGCTCGAGCGCGGCACCGTGGCGCGCTACCACCTCGCCGTCGACACCGGCATGAGCCGCATCGGGGTGCCCTACCAGGATGTCAGCGGCTTCCTGCTGGTCGCCGACCGCCTGCGCGGCGTGTCGCTCGACGGCACCTTCACGCATTTCGCCACCGCCGACCGGCTTGCCAACTGGGACTTCGCCCAGCAGCTCAAGCGTTTCCGCGACGCGGTGCAGTCCATCCGCGACGCGGGCATCGACCCGGGCACCGTGCATTGCGCCAACACCCCGGCAACGGTCCTGCACCCCGAGACGCACTTCGACATGGTGCGCGTGGGCGTGGGCCTCTACGGCCTGCACCCGGCCGACACCACGCGCGGCCGCATCGAGCTCGAGCAGGCCATGAGCGTGCGCGCCCGCGTGACGCGCGTCGTCGAGCCGCGCGTGGGCGAGGGCGTGGGCTACGGCATGACCTACCGCGTGGCGCGGCCCGGCATCCAGATCGCAACGCTGCCCCTCGGCTACGCCGACGGCTTTTCGCGCGTCTACAGCGGCAACGTCGACGTGCTCTACGGGGGCAGGCGCTACCGCCAGGTGGGCAACATCTGCATGGACCAGTGCATGTTCGAGGTCGAGCCGCGCCTCGAGCTCGCCAAGGGGCAGAAGATCAAGCCCGTCGAGGTTGGCGACGAGGTGACCCTCATGGGCCGCGACGGGAGCGAGTTCGTGTCCGCCGACGAGCTCGCCGCCAAGCTGGGGACTATCAACTACGAGGTCGCGTGCCTGTTCGACCTGCGCCTTCCGAAGGTGTACGTCTAGCGGTGCGCTCAGGACGCAGCGAGCGAGGTCTCGACATGACTGCCATTCTCAAGATTCCCGGACACGACCACCAGAAGGCGGGCGAGGTGCGCCTCGAGGAGATTCGCGCCGTGCTCGGCGACTGCCACCTGTGCCCGCTGGGCGAGACGCGCAAGAACATCGTCTTCGGGACGGGCAACCCCCATGCGCGCGTCGTGCTCGTGGGCGAGGCCCCCGGCGCGACCGAGGACGAGATGGGCCTGCCGTTCGTGGGCCGTGCCGGCGAGCTGCTCGACCGCATGCTCGCCGAGCAGTCCGGCGTGCACCGCGAGGACATCTACATCGCCAACGTGCTCAAATGCCGACCGCCGGGCAACCGCGACCCCAGGCCCGACGAGGTGGAGGTGTGCTCGCCCTACCTGCGCGAGCAGATTCGCAGCATCTGGCCCGACGTCATCATGACGATGGGCAACCCGGCGACGCGCTTCATCCTGCGTACCGAGGTGGGCATCACGCGCCTGCGCGGCAAGGTGTTCCGCACCGGGCACTTCTCCGTGCTGCCGACGTTCCACCCGGCCGCCGTGCTGCGGGACTCCAACAAGCTGCCCGACCTGGAGCACGACTTCCGCCTCATGGGGCAGATCCTGCGCGGCGAGGTGTCGCTGCAGGACATCGAGATGAACCCGGGCGCCCGCTGATGGGCGCGTGCGCGGAGGAGGCCGCCGCGGCGTGGCCCGAACGCCTGGGCAAGGGGGTCTACCGCAGCGCGTCGGCCGCGGCGACCTTTCGGTTCGGCGAGCTGCTGGGGGCGCTGCTGCAGCCGGGCGACGCGGTGGTGCTGACGGGCGACCTGGGCGCGGGCAAGACCTGCCTCGTCGGCGGCGTGGCACGCGGCTTGGGCGACGAGGGTCCGGTGACGAGCCCCACGTTCACCATCATGTGCCTGCACGACGGCGGGCGCATCCCGCTCTATCACTTCGACCTCTACCGGCTCGAGGACGCGGGGCAGCTTGACGACGTCGGGCTCTACGACGCGCTTGACGGCGACGGTGCGTGCCTGGTCGAGTGGGGCGAGCTGTTCTCCGACGAGCTCGGCGACGAGCGCCTCGACGTGGAGCTTGTGCGCGACGACGCCTCGGCGGTCCCCGGCGAGGAGCCGGCGCGCATCGTGCGCCTCGCCCCGCACGGCCGGCGCGCCTGCGAGCTTGCCGCGGCGCTCGACGGGTCCGTGGAAAGCGGGCTGGAAGGATAGGG
>CAZUFB010000007.1:11683-40146 GCA_964619775.1 uncultured Coriobacteriaceae bacterium | reverse complement strand
GGGCTGGAAGGATAGGGAAAGGTTGCCGTGAACGACGTGTGGAACATCCTGGCGGTCGATACCTCGACCGACATGCTCGCCTGCGCGGCGGGGCGCGTGCAGATGGGCGGGGACGGCGCGCCGGCGGGTTTCGAGGTGCTGGGAAGCGCCGACCGGCTCTGCCGCCGCCGCGCCAACGAGCAGCTCGTGACCGTCGTCGACGAGCTGCTTTCCGGCCTGGGCCTCGCGCGTGGCGGCGTTCACGCGGTGCTGGTCGGCACGGGCCCCGGCTCCTTCACCGGCGTGCGCATCGGCGTGGCGACGGCCAAGGGCCTTGCCTGCGGCCTCGGGGTGCCCCTGTACGGCGTCTCGACGCTCGACGCGGTGGCGTGGGGCGCGTGGAAGGCCGGCGTGCGCGGCCTGCTCGGCGTGGTGGGCGACGCGATGCGCAAGGAGATCTATCCGGGCCTGTACCTGCTGGACGGTGCCGGGGCGCACCGCCGCTTCGAGGTCGAGTGCGTCATGAAGGCCGCCGATGCCGTGGCCGCTTGGGCGCAACGCCCCGACCGCGGCGAGATCACGCTGACCGGAGACGGCCTGGGCAAGTACCGCGCGCTCTACGAGGCGGCGGGCTTCGGACGGTTCGCGCCCGAGGATATATGGCACCCCACGGGAGAAGGCCTTTTGCGCGCCGCTGCAGCGGAAGCCTTCGGCAGAACAGAGGCCGACGCTGCGGTGCGGCAGCCGCAAGGCGCCGCGGGAACGCGGCAGATGCCGTGCCGCGGTGCGGGCTCCGGGGATCCCGCGCTCGTGCTGCCTGTCTACACCCGGCTGTCGGACGCCGAGGAAAACGAGCGGGTGCGCCTGGGCATGGCCGAGCCGGCCTCGGTGCGCACCACCGGCGTGGACGACGCACTCGGCGACGTCCACGTGCAGCTGCGCCCCATGGGCGTGAACGACTGCGCCGCGGTGGCCGCCCTCGAGGCGCGCGCCTTCCCGCCCGAGCTGGGGCATGCCTGCTGGACGGCCGACATGTTCGGCGACGACGCCGCGCTGCCGGGCCGCACGTGGTGGGTCGCCCACGACCAGGGGACGATCGTCGCCTTCGCGGGCGGCGCGGTGGTCGACGGCAACCTCGAGGTGCTCGATGTGGCCGTCGACCCCGAACGGCGCCGGTCGGGACTCGCCAAGCGCCTGCTCGCCCGCATCTCCTACGACGCGCAGATGCTCGGGGCCCGCACCTCGACGCTCGAGGTCGCCCGCGACAACGCGGCGGCCCGGTCGCTCTACGGGCAGGTGGGCTACGCCGAGGTGGGCGTGCGCCGCAACTACTACGGCCGCGGCCGCGACGCGCTTACGATGAAGGCGGCGCTGCCCCTTTCCATCGACGTCGAGGCCGGCGAGTCCGAGCCGCATCCCACGACGCGCGCGTGGCCCCCGGAGCGCCCTGCGCGCACCGCGGGCGAACAGGTGGCCGTGGAGGCGGCCGGCCCGCTCATCCTGGCGGTCGAGAGCAGCTGCGACGAGACCGCGATGGCCGTCATCGACGGTGCGGGTGTCCTGCGCGCCAACGTCGTCGCCACCCAGATCGACTTCCACGCCCGCTTCGGCGGGGTGGTGCCCGAGATCGCGAGCCGCAAGCACACCGAGGCCGTCGTGGGCGTCTACGAGGAGGCTATGGCGCGGGCGGGCGAGAGCCTGGGGCTTGCCGGCCCCCTGCGCCCCGACGAGCTTGCGGCCGTCGCGGTGACCCAAGGGCCGGGCCTCGTGGGCGCCCTGGTGGTGGGCGTCGCCTTCGCCAAAGGCGTCGCCTGGGCGGCCGACAAGCCGCTTATCTGCGTCAACCACCTCGAAGGCCACCTGTTCGCGAACCTCTTCGAGACCCCCGACCTGGAGCCGCCCTTTGTGGCGAGCCTGCTATCGGGCGGCCACACGATGCTTGTGCACGTGAGGGACTGGGGCGACTACGAAGTGCTTGGCGAGACGCTCGACGACGCGGTGGGCGAGGCGTTCGACAAGGTTGCCAAGGCCCTGGGCCTGGGCTATCCCGGCGGCCCCATCATCAGCCGCCTGGCCAAGGCCGGCAATCCGCGGGCCGTCGACTTCCCCCGCGCGATGATGCACAGCCACGACTACCGCTTCTCGCTGTCGGGCCTCAAGACCGCGGTGGTCACCTACATCCGCGACGAGAACGACGCCGGGCGCGCCGTGAACCTGCCCGACCTGGCCGCGAGCTTCGAGGCGGCGGTCGTCGACGTGCAGGTGAGCAAGGCCGTGAAGGCCGTGAGGGAGTGCGGCGTGCGCGACTTCTGCGCAGGCGGCGGGGTGACCGCCAACCCCGAGCTGCGCGCCGCCTATCAGGAGGCGTTCGGCAGGCGCGGCGTGCGCGTGACCCTGCCGCCGCCGGAGGCCTGCACCGACAACGCCGCGATGATAGCCCTGGTGGCGCGGCGCAAGTTCGAGCGCGGCGAGTTTTCGGACCTGACCGCCGACGCCGACCCCAACATGGCGCTGTAGGGCGACCTGCGCAATCCTGACTTCTTCAGCCGAAAAAGGCCGCCTCCCCATCCAAGCCGGCGGGCGGTCTCCATGACCGCGATCGGGGCGTCCCTTGCGCCGGTGGGCGACGCCCCCGCCGGGCACGAGGCGGGCCACCGCCTGGGTTTCGCCACGCTGCTTTCCGCCGTCTTCTGCGGTTTCGCCGTGTGTCCACTCTGTGCACGGGGCGCGGCCGCGGTGCCGCGCCCCGTACCGCTGCGTATACTGTCTTTTTGACCCGCGCGCCGCAGGGGTGCGCGGAAACCCGTGCGAGAGGGGCAAGGATGTTCGGCATAGCTGCAGCGACGAAGGGTCTGGCGGGCGCCTGTGTGCGCATCGGGCAGAATGCCTCGCAGCGGCTCCTTCTTGCCGGCCTTGCCAGCCTCCGACTTACCACGGCGCGCTAGGGGTCGCGCCTCGCCTTTCCGCATCTCCCAGCGCGCATAGCTTCTGTGCGAGGCGTTCCGGCCCGCAGCCGTGCGGCGGCTTGCCGTTCCGGCCCGTGCGGGGCAGACGCTTTCGCCTCCCATCCGTCAAGGCATGCTTTGCCGCACCTTCTACGCCTTCATTCGCATACCTGCGCGAGATGTGCGCGTCCTTCGCTGCTCGGCGCCTGAACGTCGGTCGGCGTCGCGGTGGCGCGCGCACCTTGCTATTGTTGGAGGCCACGTGCGGCGGCCCTTGCCGCCGCGCACCCGTCAGGAGGTTTGCTATGACCCGCAAGATCGTCATTTTCGACACCACCCTGCGCGACGGCGAGCAGTCGCCCGGCGCCAGCATGAACACCGAGGAGAAGCTCCTCATCGCCCGCCAGCTGCTGCGCCTGGGGGTCGACGTCATCGAGGCGGGTTTCCCCGTCTCGAGCCCGGGCGACTTCAAGAGCGTCGCCGAGATCGGCAGGCTCGCCGGCGACGACGCGGTGGTGTGCGCCCTCACGCGCGCCGTCGACAAGGACATCGACGAGGCCGCGCGCGCCCTGGCGACCGCCAAGCGCCCGCGCATCCACACCGGCCTGGGCGTCTCGCCGAGCCATATGCGCGACAAGCTGCGCATCACCGAGGAGCAGTGCATCGAGAAGGCCGTCCACGCCGTGCGCTACGCCAAGAGCTACGTCGAAGACGTCGAGTTCTACGCCGAAGACGCCGGCCGTTCCGACCAGAAGTTCCTCGAGCGCATCATCGAGGCGGTCGTCGAGGCCGGCGCCACGGTGGTGAACATCCCCGACACCACGGGCTACTCGCTTCCCGAGCACTTCGGCGCGCGCATCCGCGGCCTCATGGAGAACGTCCGCGGCATCGAGAACGTCACGGTGGCCGTCCACACCCACAACGACCTCGGCATGGCCACGGCCCTGGCGCTCGCCGGCGTCAAGAACGGCGCCACCCAGGTGGAGTGCACCGTCAACGGCCTGGGCGAGCGCGCAGGCAACGCCGCCCTCGAAGAGATCGTCATGGCCATCAAGATGCACGGCGACGAGCTCGACGCCCACACCGACGTCAACACGCGCGAGATCATCCACGCAAGCCATCTGGTGAGCAACATCACCGGCATCAACGTGCAGCCCAACAAGGCCGTCGTGGGCGCCAACGCGTTCGCGCACTCTTCGGGCATCCACCAGGACGGCGTGCTCAAGGCGCGCGAGACCTACGAGATCATCAGCCCCGAGGAGGTCGGCGCCGCCGGCAGCCAGATCCTGCTCTCGGCGCGCTCGGGCCACGCCGCGCTGCGCCACCGCCTCGCGGAACTGGGCTACGTCTTCGGCGACGACGAGTTCGAGCGCGTCTACGAGTCGTTCCTCGAGATGGCCGACAAGAAGAAGGAGGTCTACGACGAGGACCTCGAGAGCATCGTGCGCCAGTACCAGCGCGAGGTGAGCGCCATCTACACTCTCGGCGCGGTGCAGATCTCGTGCGGCTTCCCGCTCACCCCCACGGCCACCGTCACCCTCACCAACGACGAGGGGGTCACCGTCACCGAGTGCGCCTTCGGCACCGGCCCCATCGATGCGGTCTACAAGGCCGTCGACAAGGTCGTCCAGGTCGACAACGACCTCGCCGAGTTCTCGGTCAAGGCCATCTCGCGCGGCATCGACGCCCTGGGAGAGGTCACGGTGCGCGTGACGTCGGCCGAGGGCAAGGTCTTCAGCGGCCGCGGCTCCGACGGCGACATCGTGGTCGCCTCCACCAAGGCCTACCTCAACGCGCTCAACCGCCTGCTGGCTGCCGAGCGCCTGGCGCAGCGGGGGTAGGCCCCGCGCGCCCGTTCAGGAGGGGAGGCCCCGCGCCTCCCGCTTTCGCATCCGCCGCCATCGAAAGGGAGGTCCGTGCACCCATGCCCCGCCCCATGACCCTGGCCGAGAAGATCCTGGCCGCCCACGCCGGTCTCGACGAGGTCCGCCCCGGCCAGCTCGTCGAGTGCGACCTCGACCTCGTGCTCGCCAACGACATCACGGCCCCCATCGCCATCAAGGTCTTCGACGACCTGGGTGCCCGGCACGTGTTCGACCGCGACCGCGTGTGCCTCGTGCCCGACCACTACGCTCCCAACAAGGACATCAAGAGCGCCGAGCAGGCCAAGGCCATGCGCGACTTCGCCCGCGCGCAGGGCATCTCCCACTACTGGGAGGTCGGCTGCATGGGCGTCGAGCACGCACTGCTTCCCGAGCAGGGCGTCGTCGTGCCCGGCGACCTCGTCATCGGCGCCGACTCGCACACCTGCACCTACGGTGCCCTGGGCGCCTTCGCCACCGGCGTGGGCTCCACCGACGCCGGCGTGGGCATGGCCACGGGGCGCGCCTGGTTCAAGGTGCCCCGCACGATCCGCTTCGAACTCGAGGGCGGGCTTCCTGCCGGCGTGTGCGGCAAGGACGTCATCTTGCACATCATCGGCCTTATCGGCGTCGACGGCGCGCTCTACGCCGCCATGGAGTTCGGCGGCCCCGCCGTGGCCTCCCTCAGCATGGAGGCGCGCCTCACGATGAGCAACATGGCCATCGAGGCGGGCGGCAAGGCGGGCCTGTTCGAGGCCGACGACGTGGCGCGCGCCTGGCTCGAAGGCCGCTGCGAGCGTCCCTTCGTCGAGTACAGCCCCGACCCCGACGCCGAGTACTCCGAGGTCGTGCATGTTGACGTCTCGCGTGTCGAGCCCACGGTGAGCTGGCCCCACCTGCCTTCGAACACCCACACCGTCGCCGAGTCGCGCCACATCAAGATCGACCAGGCGGTCATCGGCAGCTGCACCAACGGGCGCATCGAGGACATGCGCGCCGCGGCCGATGTCCTGCGCGGCCGCACCGTACACCCCGACGTGCGCTGCATCGTGATCCCCGCAACCCAGCAGGTCTGGCGCCAGTGCGTCGAGGAGGGCCTCATGGACGTCTTCCTCGACGCGCACTGCGCCGTGGCGACCCCCACCTGCGGTCCCTGCCTGGGCGGCTACATGGGCATCCTCGCCGCCGGCGAGCGCGCCGTGGCGACCACCAACCGCAACTTCGTGGGCCGTATGGGCGACCCTGCCTCCGAGGTCTACCTCGCCGGCCCCTCCGTGGCGGCAGCCAGCGCCGTCGCCGGCCACATCGCCGCCCCCTCCGACCTTTAAGGGAGGTTGCGGAACCTCGCTCGCTGCGTTGCCGGGAGGCTTACCGTACGCCAGTACGCCGCGCCTCCCGGCGCCTTGCGAGCGAGAAACCCGCGTGGGGAGGGTTGCGGAACCCGGCCCGAGCACACGATCGAAACGACGAAAGGAGCACGGCACCCATGCACATCCACGGCACCGCCCACCGCTACGGGCGCGACGTCGACACCGACGTCATCATCCCGGCGCGCTACCTCAACACGAGCAACCCCGCCGAGCTCGCCAAGCACTGCCTCGAGGACCTCGACCCCGGGTTCGTCGGCAAGGTCGCCCCCGGCGACGTCATCGTGGCCGAGGAGAACTTCGGCTGCGGGTCGAGCCGCGAGCACGCCCCGGTCGCCATCAAGGCGGCCGGCGTGGGCTGCGTCGTCGCCAAGAGCTTCGCGCGCATCTTTTACCGCAACGCCATCAACATCGGCCTGCCCATCGTGGAATGCC
The DNA here is from genome assembly GCA_964619775.1 of uncultured Coriobacteriaceae bacterium. GTDB lineage: Bacteria > Actinomycetota > Coriobacteriia > Coriobacteriales > UMGS124 > CAZUFB01. The sequence continues at coordinate 33,558 of CAZUFB010000007.1, read as the reverse complement.
CGGCCGCCGTCGACGCCATCGCCGACGGCCACGTCGTCTCGGTCGACACCGACGCGGGCACGGTGCGCGACGACACCACCGGCCGGGAGTTCGCCGTCGAGCCTTTTCCGCCGTTCATCGGCCAGATTATCGCGGCCGGCGGCCTGGTGGAGCGCACCCGCGCCCAGCTCGCCGCGCCCGGTGCGGGGAGGGCGTAGGCGATGGCGTGCACAAGCTACCGGGTCTGCCTGCTGCCGGGCGACGGCATCGGCCCCGAGATCATCGCCGAGGCCGTGAAGCTGCTCGACGCGGTGGGCGAGGCCTACGGCGTCGAGTTCTCGTGCGAAGAGCACCTCATCGGCGGCTGCGCCATCGATGCGACGCGTGCGGCCGGCGGCCCTGCCACGGCCCTGCCCGCCGAGACCCTCGCGGCCGCAAAGGCGTCCGACGCCGTGCTGCTCGCCGCCGTGGGCGGGCCCAAGTGGGACGGGGCCGCGCCGGGGGAGCCGCGTCCCGAGCAGGGGCTCCTCGCCATCCGCAAGGAGCTTGGGCTCTACCTCAACCTGCGCCCCGTGCGCGTCTACCGGGCGTTGCGCGACGCGAGCCCCCTGCGCCCCGAGCTGCTCGAGGACGTCGACGTCCTCATCGTGCGCGAACTGACCGGCGGCATCTACTTCGGCGCCCACGAGCGCACCGAGAACGTCCCCGGCGCGGGCGCGGGCGGCGCGCCCGGCACCTTCTGCCGCGACCAGATGGACTACAGCGAGTACGAGGTCGAGCGCGTGGTGCGCTGGGCCTTCGAGGCGGCGGCGCGGCGCCCCAAGGCGCGCGTGCACTCGGTCGACAAGGCGAACGTGCTCGAGACGAGCCGCCTGTGGCGCGAGGTGACCCACCGTGTCGCCGCCGGGTACCCGCAGGTCGAGGCCTGCGACATGCTTGTCGACAACTGTGCGATGCAGTTGGTGGCAAACCCCGGCCAGTTCGACGTGCTCGTGACCGAGAACACCTTCGGCGACATCCTCTCCGACGAGGCCTCGATGCTCACCGGCTCGCTCGGCATGCTTGCGAGCGCAAGCTTGGGCGGCGACGGCGCCGCGCTCTACGAGCCGAGCCACGGCAGCGCCCCCGACATCGCGGGTCTCGGCGTCGCCAACCCCCTCGCCCAGCTGCTCTCGGTCGAGCTTATGCTGCGCTACAGCTTTGGGATGGACGAGGCCGCCGACCGTGTGGCGGGCGCCGTGGAGGCCGTGCTCGACGCCGGCTGGCGCACCGGCGACATCGCCGGCCCCTCGACCCCGCCCGACCGCGTCCTGGGCACCTCCGCGATGGGCGACAAGGTGGTCGGGGCGTTCAGGGAGGCGTGCGCCCGCGGGTAGCGGGTTCGGGGCGGCGCCGGGGGCGCACGGGCGGATCCCCGCGCCGCCCGGACCGCAGGTGGCTTGCCGCGCGTTCCGGTGGTATCAAACGTCGCATGCATTTGGTAGTATGCTTGCACATGTGCCCATGCTTTCCTATGTTTTTTTATTGTCGCTGGTCGCAGGGCTGTCGGTTTGCTGACCAAGGTTGGTACCAGGTCGGCAGACCAAGGGCCGTTTGCCGGAAAGCCTTTCGCACAGCGCCCGATCCGCCCGTCCGGCGTACGCAGCCGGATGCCGTCATGTGAGGTGAGCATGGGAAGACCAACGATATTTCCAACCGGAACGACCATCTACGACCCCGATAGATGCTGGAACGGCTACACCCTGTTCGTAGGGCCGGGACGCGGCGTCGTCCTTATCGACATGAACGGCAGGGCGGTGCGCCACTGGAAGGACCTGCAGGCGTTCCCCGCCAAGATGCTCCCGGGAGGGCATCTGCTCGGCAGCCTCGGCGCGCGCGACCCGCAGGCCGCCTATCAGGACATGACCGACGTCACCATGGTCGACTGGGATGGCAACGTCGAGTGGACGTTCGACCGCAACCAGCTGGTCGACGACGGCGACGGCGAGCGGTGGGTCGCGCGCCAGCACCACGACTTCCAGGTCGAAGGCAACCCGGTGGGCTACTACGCCCCCGGGCAGGAACCGTCCAGCGATTTTGGCAAGATGCTGCTCCTCACGCACAACAACGTGCGCAAGCCCAGGATATCGCCGCAGCTGCTGCTCGAAGACCGCCTCATCGAGGTCGACCGCGCGGGCAACATCCTGTGGGAGTGGCGCATGCTCGACCACTTCAACGCGTTCCGCTTCACCGAGGCGCAGAAGAACGTCATGTACCGCAACCCCAACGTGCAGCATTCCGGCCCCGAGGGCGAGGGGGACATCTTCCACGTCAACTGCGCCAGCTATCTCGGCCCCAACCGCTGGTACGACGCCGGCGACAAGCGCTTCGCCCCCGACAACATCATCATGGACTCCCGCGAGGCCAACATGATGTGGATCGTCTCGCACGAGACGGGCGAGGTCGTCTGGCAGGTCGGCCCCGACTTCACGCAGACCCCCGAGCTGCGCGTGTTCGGCACCGTCGTCGGCCCGCACCACACGCACATGATTCCCCGCGGCCTGCCGGGCGAGGGCAACGTCATGGTCTACGACAACGGCGGTTGGGCGGGTTACGGCGCCCCGTCCCAGATGTCGAAGATCGGCCTCAAGGCCGAGCGGCGCGACGGTTCGCGCGTCGTGGAGTTCGACCCCACGACCATGAAGATCGTGTGGGAGTGCCGGGACACCAACGACACCGAGGGCGAGGACTTCCGCTTCAACGCGCATTACTTCTACTCGCCGCTTACCAGCAACGCCCAGCGCCTGCCCAACGGCAACACGCTTGTCTGCGAGGGGACCACGGGCAGGTTCATGGAGGTGACTCCCGATCTGGAACTGGTGTGGGAGTACGTCTACCCCTACGTCGGCCTCGCGCTGCTCTACCGCGCGTACCGCATCCCCTACGAATGGGTTCCCCAGCTGGAGCGGCCCGAGGAGGTCCCCGTCCCGCGAATCGACAACGCCTCCTTCATGGTCCCCGGCGCCCGGCCGCTCGGCCTCGACGACGCGGCGGTCTCCGTCGCGGGGGCCCGAGGCTTCGGCAGAGGCATGGCGCATTGCGTCGAGAGCCTCGACTAGCGGCGGGAGGTTTCCATGGGAGCGTTTGAGAAGCTGGGCACGGCGGCGTTCGAGGAATACGTCGAAGACGGCGGGCAGCGCTGCCTGGTGCTGTTTACCCGCGCGTCCTGCCCGGTCTGCCAAAGCGTCCGCGCCAAGCTCGAGGCGTTGCGCGGCGACTATCCCGACCTGCCGTTCTACGAGGTCGACGCTGAGCGGCAGCCTCAGCTTATGGCGCGTTTCCGCCTGAAGGGCGTGCCGCAGACGCTGCTCTTTGCCGACGGCGAGCCGCGCGACCGCATCACCGGAGATGCGGGCGAGGATGAGCTCGCTGACCGTATCGAGGCGCTGTAGCGTCCCGGGCGGCCCCTGTGCCCGGGGGGCCGCCGCGTGCAACCGGCCGTCCGGTCGGCGGCGCCCGTCCGGGCGGCCTGCCGGCCCTGTCCCAGCGAGGGGTCTCACACGATATGGAAGAACGCTACGACCTGGTCGTCGTCGGAGGCGGCCCGGCGGGCCTGACGGCTGGCATCTACGGGGGGCGGGCGCGCCTCAAGACGCTCGTCCTCGAGAAGGGCTCCCTGGGCGGGCGCGCCGCCACCACGCGCGAGGTCGCCAACTACCCTGCGGTCGGCCGCTTGTCGGGTCCCGAGCTCGTCCGTCTCATGGCCGACCAGGCCGAGGAGTTCGGCGCGCAGATCCGCCTCCAGGCGGTCCGCAGCCTCGACGTCTGCGGAGCCGAGAAGGTGGTGCGCACCCGCAAGGCGATCTACCGCGCCAAGGCGGTTGTCGTCGCGACGGGCACGGCCCCGCGCGTCCTCGGCGTCCCGGGCGAGCGGGAGCTTGCCGGCAGCGGCGTGAGCTACTGCGCCACGTGCGACGCCGCGTTCTTCGAGGGCGAGGACGTCGTCGTGGTGGGCAGCGGCGACCAGGCCGTCGAGGAGAGCGGGTTCATCGCCGGGTTTGCCCGCAGCGTCACGGTCGTCGTGGTCCACGACGAGGGCATTCTCGACTGCAACGCGCTTGCGGCCGAACAGGCCATGGCAAACCCCAAGATCCGCTTTCTCTACAACAGCACCGTCTGCGGGGTGCTCGGCGACGGCGAGGTCGAGGGGGTCGAGGTCAAGGACGTCCGCACGGGAAAGACCCGCAGGCTCGCGTGCCGGGGCGTGTTCTTCTTCTGCGGCATGGTGCCCCAGACCTCGCTTCTCGGCGACGGGGCGCCGTGCGACGCGCAGGGCTGGCTGGTGACCGGCGACGACATGGACCTCGGCATGGGCGGCGTGTTTGCGGCCGGCGACGTGCGCCGCAAGTACCTGCGCCAGATCGCCACCGCGGTGGGCGACGGCGCCGCCGCGGCGACCGCCGCCGAGCGCTACATCCGCGAGACGGACCAGCTCGAGCGCGACATCCTCGCGAAGGGGCCCGTGCTGCTGGGCTTCTGGGACTCCGGCATCCCCGGCAGCATGGAGGCCCTCGGCGCGTGTCTCGGGCAGGCGGGGGCGTCGGACGGCCTGCGGCGCGTCGTCGAGGTCGACGTGCGCACGAAGCGGGGGATTGCGGCGCGCTACGGCGTCGTGTTGGACGAGCGCGTCAAGGCGCGGGCCGTGCCCGTGCCCGGCGCGCGCGGTTAGACGGCGCGCGGCCCGGCGAGGAGGTCCGAGATGGAAGGCGCGAAGAAGAGAAGAAGCCTCTATCCCCTGCACGTCGCGATCGGTGTGGCCATCGTCGTCGCGTTCTGGGTTGCCCCGCCCATCGAGCCGATCACGTCCGTGGGCATGAGGTGCGTGGGCGTGTTCCTGGCCATGGTCTATCTCTGGTCGACGGTGGGGCCGCTGTGGCCGAGCCTGGCCGGCCTGTTCCTGTTCGCCGTCTCGGGCTACGGGGGCGAGGGGTCCGAGGGGTTCAACGGCGTATGGCTCAACGCCGTCGGCACCAGCACGGTGCTGCTGGTGCTGTTCACCATGGTCCTGTTCGGCGCGCTCGACGAGGTCGGCGTGACGCGCTACATCGCGAGGTGGTTCTTGACGAGGCGCGCCTTCAAGGGCCGCCCGTTCGTGTTCCTGGCATGCTTCTACGCGGCGTGCTTCGTGCTGTCCGCCCTGGTGTCGCCCATCACCTCGCTGATCATCCTGTGGCCGATAGCGGGCCGCCTGATGGAGACGCTGCACGTCGAGCGCGGCGACGGGATCTGGAAGTTCTTCTACGTCGGCATGTTCCTGGTCTCCACGCTCGCGCAGCCGTTCTTCCCGTTCATGGGGGCGCAGCTGGTTCCCTACAGCGCCTTTGCCCAGATGACCGCCGCGGTCGGCAACCCCCTCGAGATCCCCATGCTGCCGTACATGGCGGTCGACCTGATCATGACCAGTCTGGTGATGGCCGTCTACCTGCTGATCGTCAAGCTCCTGCGCGTCGACGTGGGCAAGCTCAAGGCCGTCGACCCGGCCCAGGTGGCGGAGCAGATGCCGCTGCCCCGCATGGACGCGCGGCAGCGGGCATACTCGGCGATGCTGCCGCTGTACCTGGCCATGGTGCTGGTGCCGACGTTCTTCGAGGGGAACCCCGTCGCGGATGCGCTGGTCTCGATAGGCACGCTGGGGGTCTCGGTGTTCTGGGTCGTCCTGTTCTGTGCCGTCAGGTGGCGGGGCCGGCCGCTGCTCGACTTCAAGGAGGTCGCCTACCGCCAGTTCAACTGGGGCATCTTCTTCATGATCGCCGCAGCCGTCTACGGCGCGAGCACGCTGTCCGACGAGGCGACCGGCGTGACCGACTTCCTCGTGGAGGCGCTGAGCCCGGTTCTGGGCGGCCAGCCCGAGATGGTGTTTGTCGCCATCATGTTCACGGTGGCGCTGGTCCTCACCAACTTCGCCAACAACGCCGCCATGGCCGTGGTGCTGATGCCGGTCGTGCTGACCTTCTCCGAGCAGCTGGGCATCAACCCCGTCCCGGTCGCCATCGGCGTCATCCTCATGGTGTTCGTGGCGATGCTGACGCCGGCGGCCTCGCCGCACGCCGGCATGATGCACGGCCGCAAGGACCTCTACTCGACCCGGGACATCCTCTCGATCGGCCTGCCGATGTGCGCCATCACCCTCGTGGCGTACATCTTCATCGGCTACCCGCTGGCGAAGCTCCTGGTCGGCGCATAGACCGCCGCGGCGGGTCGCTCATGTTCGCCTGGAAGAACATGAACCGCACCCTCGACGGCGAGGCCGTCGACGTGTTCGACGAGTAGGGGCGGCGGGGCCGCCGGCCCGGCGCGCACAAGGACGCCCCCGCACGCGCAAGGCGTACGGGGGCGTCGGCTGCGTGCTGTCCGGGCGGGGTGCAGCTTCCGTTCGGAAGGACGCTACTCGGCGGCCTCCTCCGCACCGTCGACCGCGGCGTCTTCGCCGGTCGGCTCTACCGAGGACGAGGTTTCCTCCTCGTAGGCGCCCTGCGAGATGGTCAGCTCGCCTATCAGGTTGCTCAGCTCTTCGGACACGACGCGGTACTCGACGGTGACGGTGGCCGAGATCTCGATCGCGCCGGGGTCCACGTCGATGCTCGCCAGCGTGGAGATCGAGTCGGAGTCGTCGGTGACCTCCTCATCGACGGCGTAGGACAGGCTGTTCGTCACGCGGTACTGCGTGTTCTGGTACCCTTCCGTCACGCTCACGGGGTCTGCCAGGACCGCCCCGGTCGCCCCGGCGATGGCCTCGGCCTTGCCGCGCGCCTGCTCGATGGCGAGCAGCAGCGCCTGCTGGTACTGGGCGTCGTAGTCGCTGCAGTAGTACGACACGTTGTTCACGACGTTGGCTCCGGCGGAGGTGGCGGTCGCAAGCACGTCGCCCACCTCGTCGACGGCCAGCCCTTGCACCGTGACGCTTACGTACATCTGGTAGCCCACGATGGTCTCGACGCTCTGGGAGTAGTCGTACTGCGGATAGAGGCTCACGTCCGAGGTGACGATGTTTCCCTCGGGGACGCCGAGCTCCACGAGTGCGGCTTTCACGGCGTCGACGGCCTGGGCCGCCTGGTCTTGGCAGGAGGCGGCGTCGACGGCCTGGGTGCGCACGGCCAGCGACAGGTCCGCCACGTCGGGGTTCACGCTCACCGACGCGGTGCCGGTCACGGTGACGGTGCGCGGGTTGTAGATGTCCTGCATGATTTCGAGCTCGGGGACGCCCACGCCGGTGGTGATGGCGGCCTTTGCCTGGGGGGCGAAGCCGAAGAGCCCGCCGGCGAGCAGGGCGGCGGCGCAGGCGGTTCCCGCCAGGGCGGCAAAGCGGCGCGCGGCGACGCGGTTGGTGCGCAGGGCGTGCTGGTTGATGCGGGTCATGGCAACCTCCTTGGTTGGCGTGCACGTGCTGGTCCGATGCCGTGCCGGGCCGCGGCCGACCCCTTCGGCCGCGCTCCCTTGTCCATCATATGCCCCGTCCGCCCCGCGCGGACACCTTCGTTTGCCGCCCGGCCGATACTCGTCCGTTTCTGCACAAGTTTTAAGGTTGCTTTAATCTTTGAGATGCTTCGGTGTCGGATGCCTCGCTTATGCGGCATGCGCCGCACCCAGGGGTCCCGTCCATCCAATCAGCACACCTCTATGACATCATATATCCATTTGCACGACCGGTGCCGGCCTGCTGTGCACCAGTTGCGTCCCATCGTCCTGCAGAAGTGGCGGCGAACGCCGACGAAAGGGGTAAGCATGCTCGATCCCTCAAGCCTCATCGCCTCCGAGGCCGACATCGCGGTCCGCCTGCAGCCCGTCCTGCTCGGCGGGGACATCCTCACCTACACCTGGGTACGCTGCTTCAGCGAGACGTTCGGCCTTAAGTCCATCGTGCTGGCCGGCAGCGACGCCAAGGCCATCTCGGCGAGCCGCTTCACCGACTACCGGGTGGTGCCCGGGGTCGACGGCGACGCGGTGTGCCTCGAGGCGCTCTCCAAGCTGGGTCCCGAGCTGGTGGCGGCCGGCAAGGTGCCGTTGGTGCTGGGCACGGGCGACTGGTACGCCCGCATGCTCTCGCAGCACAAGCGCGAGCTGCAGGAGTGGTACGTTGTGCCCTACATCGACTTCGAGCTGCTTGACGAGATCACCCAGAAGGAGCTCTTCTACGACATCTGCGAGGAGCTGGGCATCCCGTACCCCAAGACGTGGACGTTCAACTGCGCCGACCCGTCGGTCGTCGTTCCGGCCGACGACTTCTGCTACCCGGTCATCGCCAAGCCGTCCAACTCGGCGTGCTACCACTACGCCGACATCCCCGGCAAGAAGAAGGTCTTCACGATAGAGAGCGCCGACGAGCTTCGCCGGCTTTTCGCCGACCTGCAGGCGTCGAGTTACGACCGCGAGCTCGTGGTGCAGGACCTCGTGCCCGGCGCCGACGACGGACTGCGCTCCATCACCTGCTTCAGCGACGCGGCGGGAGACGTGCGCGTCTGGTCCACGGGGCGCGTGCTGCTCGAGGACCACATGCCCACGGCCATCGGCAACCCCGTATGCATCATGCTCGACCGAAACGACCAGATCGCCGAGCAGGCCGCGCGCTTCCTCAAGCACGTCGGCTACCGGGGCTTCTCCAACTTCGACGTGAAGTACGACCCGCGCGACGGCGTCTACCGCTTCTTCGAGGTCAACGCGCGCCCGGGCCGCAACACGTTCTACATGCAGATCGGCGGCGCCAACATCGCCCGTCTCGTCGTGGACGAGTTCGTGCTCGGCCGTCCGGTCGAGGAGCGCGTGGCCTGCGACGACGGTCTCTACACGGTGGTGCCGCGCTACGTGGTCCGCAGGACCGTGGCTGACAAGGAGACCCGCCGACGCGCGATGACCCTCTTCGACCAGGGCAAGGCCAAGAACCCCATGTTCTACCGTGCCGACACGCTGGAGCACGGCTTTTGGGCGCGCCTGCAGTACCTCAACCAGATCCGCAAGTTCAAGCGCTACGTCTGGGACGTGCGCGCCGACGGCGCGAAGGCGTAGGGAGGCTTGGTGCGCGGCGTGGACGGCGCGGGGCCCGGGGAGCGCCCCGACGCGGACGGTCCGTTCCGGGACCCCGCGCCTGTGCAGGCGGGCGTCGACGCGGACGTGCCCTGCGCGGCAGACGACGCGGCGGTGCTCGACGCGTCCGACCTCGGGCTCGTGGGCGCGTCCGCCCCGGGCTCCTCGGGCCTCTCCCTGGCCCGCCAGGTGGCCCTGGTCCCCACCGACCCGGGGTGCTACCTGTGGAAGGGCGCCAAGGGCGAGGTTCTCTACGTGGGCAAGGCCAAGAACCTGCGCGCCCGCATGCGCCAGTATGTGCTCGGCCAGGACGAACGCATCAAGATCCCGCTGCTCATGCAGCAGGTGCGCTCGTTCGAGTACATCGTCGTCAACAGCGAGCACGAGGCCCTCGTGCTCGAGATGAACCTCATACGCCAGTACGACCCGCCCTTCAACGTCGACTTCCGCGACGACAAGAGCTACCCCTACATCGCCGTGACCGAGGGCGACGTCTTCCCGGCCGTCAAGCTCACCCGCGAGCGGCACAGGCCCAAGACGCGCTACTTCGGCCCCTACACCAACGCCCGCGCCGCACGCGAGACCATCGACGTGTGCCGCAAGGTGGTTCCCATCTGCACGGCGACCTGCCCCGAGTGGCGGCGCGTGCAGCGCATGCTGGCCGCCCGCCCCGACGAGGCCGCGGCGGCTCCGCTGCTGCCGGCAGGAGAGGGCCGACCCTGCTTCGACGCGAGCGTGGGCCTGGGGCCAGGCGTCTGCACGGGGGACGTCTCCCCCGAGGACTACCGCGTCAACGTGCGCTCCGTCGAGCGCTTCCTCGCGGGGCACCGCGGCGAGTTCGAGCAGGCCGTGACCGACGAGATGAACGAGGCCGCCGCCGGGCTCGACTTCGAAAAGGCCGCCCGCTGCCGCGACCGCCTGCACGCGCTGCGGCGGGCGGGGGAGCGCCAGCAGGTGGTGTTCCCCTCGCCCATTGACATGGACGTCGTCGGGTTTTTCCGCGAGGAGACCGTCGCCGGCGTGCACCTGTTCGCCGTGCGCGAGGGCCGTACCCAGCGCAGCTGCGAGTTCGTGCTCGACAAGGGCAACGACGTGCCGGCCGAGGAGCTGGCCGAGGGCTTTCTCAAGCGCTACTACGGAGGCGGGGCCGACGTCCCCGACGAGGTGGACCTGGCCGTCGAGCTGCCCGACGCCGAGCTGCTGGCCGGGTGGCTTGCCGAGCGCCGCGGCCGCAAGGTGTCGCTGCACGTGCCCAAGCGCGGCGAGAAGCGCAGGCTGCTCGACCTTGCCGAGCGCAACGCCCGCCACACCCTGATGCGCTTCATGGTGCGCACGAGCTACGACGACCAGCGCACCAACGACGCCCTGCTGCAGCTCGAAAGCGCCCTGGCCCTACCCGGGCCGCCCTACCGCATCGAGTGCTTCGACGTCTCCACAATCCACGGCAGGTTCACCGTCGCGTCGATGGTGGTCTTCACCAACGGCAAGCCCGACAAGGCGCAGTACCGCCGCTTCAAGGTGCACGGCGACTTCGGCGAGGCCAACGACTTCCTCAGCATGCAGGAGGTCCTCGGGCGTCGCTACGCCCCCGGGCGCATGGCCGACGAGCGGTTCGGCTCGCGGCCCGACCTGCTCATCGTGGACGGCGGCAAACCCCAGCTCAGCGCCGCGGTGGCCCAGCTTCGGAACCTGGGCCTCGACATCCCGGTGGCCGGGTTGGCCAAAAGCGACGAGGAGCTGTTCGTGCCTTGGTCCGACGACGCCCCCGTGGTGCTGCCGAGCGGGTCGCCGTCGCTCTACCTGGTCAAGCAGGTGCGCGACGAGTCGCACCGCTTCGCGATCACCTTCCACCGCGAGCTGCGCGACAAGGCGATGACGGCGGGCGTGCTCGACGAGGTGCCCGGCGTCGGTCCCAAGCGCAAGAAGGCGGTGATGAAGGCGTTCGGCTCGATGAAGCGCCTGCGCGCCGCCACCGTGGAGCAGATCGCCGGCGTGCCCGGCGTGCCCGAGGACGTGGCGCAGCGCATCTGGGACACCCTGCGCGCCTGGGAGGAGGCCCGCCGCCAGGTGGCCGAGGCCGCCGGAACCGAGGGCGCGGGGGAGCCGTAGGCGCGCCGGGTCCGCATGCGGCCCGCATGGCACCCCTGTGGACCGCAACGGCCGGGGATGCCTCTCGCGCCCTCGGGAAGCGTCGGTCGATTCGCCTGCAGAACGCGGCAATCGAGGATTGCGGCTGCGGTCTGCGCTAATCGGAGCTTTCTTCGGCGCCTTCGCTCTCCGCTGCGCCTCCGGCGTCCTCGTCCTCGTCTGCCGCGACGGCCCCCGCGGTCACCGTGCAGCCATCGTCGGCCGCCACGGCGCCGTCGAGCGCCAGACCCTCCACGCCGGTGGCGTCCACGGCCTCCAGGTCGGGGTTGCCGGTCACGTCGAGCAACTCGAGCCGCAGGTTGGCGGTAAGGTCGAGGGTGCCGGACAGCGCGCAGTCGGACAGGTCGAGCACGGTGAGGCGTACAAGCGCCGACACGTCGACCTCGGTGAGCGGGTTTCCCGCAAGGTCAAGCACTGCGAGGCGCAGCTCGCCAGTGAGGCTGACCTGCGAAATCTGGCAGTTGCGGGCGACGAGCGTCGTGAGCGACGCGGGCAGCTCGGAGGTGTCGAGATAGGTCAGGGACGTGGAACTCACGTCGAGTTCCGCCAGGTTGGGGAACCAGGCGAGACCGTAGAGGCTCTCCGTTGAGGGGTCGTCCACGGTCAGCGAGGTCACGGCTTCGCGCTCGCGCAGGGTGAGCGCCCCGTCGCCGTCGGTGTCGGCCGCGGCGAGCGCCGCGCGCAGGCCCTCGTCGGGAAAGAAGCCCGGGGCGATGGGCACGGTCACGTTCTGGCCGGTGTCGCATACCAGCTCGGTGAGGGCGGTGCAGGACGAGAGGTCGAGGCGCGCAAGGTTGTTTCCCGAGCAGCGCAGCGACGTCAGCGACGAACAGCCCGTCAGGTCGAGCGAGGTCATGGCGTTGTCGGTGACGTCCGCCTGCACGAGCCTGGCGTTGCCGGAGAGGTCGAGCGTCTCGATGGCGTTGCCCGACAGGTCCACCGACAGCAACTGGTCCAGCCCCGACAGGTCCACCGACGTCAGGTCGTTGTCCGAGGCGTCGAGCACCTGCAGGTTGGTGAAGAACTCGATGCCGTCGAGCGAGGTCAGCCCCATGCCCGAGCAGTCGATGGAGACGACCTCGGCGGCTTCGGCGGCGGAAAGCGACCCGTCGCCGTCGAGGTCGAACGAGGCGAGCAGGGAGGCGAGGCCCCCGTCGGCGAAGCCTGACTCGTCGAGCCGCCGCTGGCCGGGGCCCGACGAGAGCTGCAGGGCCAGGATGACGACCGCCAGCGCGGCGACGAGCACCACGGCCGACACGGCGAAGCGCGCGTAATGCGTCTGCGGCCGGGCGACGGCGGTCTCCTCGCGCGCCTCGAGCCCCCAGGCCTCGCGGACGCTGCGGGCGGCCCCTCCGAAAGCGGCGACGTGCGGGTCGAGCGAAACCCCGCATTTGGCACAGTGGGCGCGGTCGGATCTGCACTTTGCTCCACATGACGGGCACCGCATACCTGGCGCATCTCCTCTCGCGCTATACTCGAAGGGCGCCCCGCGCGCAAGCCGCTCCGTGCGGGGGCGTCTTTTCACTCTACATGCCGAACCTTCCGGAGGCAACGTGGAACACAAAGCTCAAGAAGAACCCGCCGCCCGCGACGGCCGCCCCGCCCCGCTGTCCGTCGAGGGCGCATCGGGCTGCACGCTCGTGGGCCCGCAGGTCGTCATCATCACCGGTATGTCGGGGGCCGGGCGCACCGAGGCGCTCCACGCGTTCGAGGACCTGGGGTACTATTGCATCGACAACCTGCCGCCCAGCATGCTTGTGCCGCTCTCGGAGCTCATGGGGCTGCCGATGAGCTCGGCGGGCCGCCGGCTCGCCGTGGTGTGCGACGTGCGCTCGCGCGAGTTCTTCGACCAGCTGCGCGACGAGCTCAAGCGTCTCACCGAGCGCGAGGTATCCTACCAGGTCCTTTTCCTCGACGCCGACGACGCCGCGCTGCGCAAGCGCTACAGCTCGCTGCGCCGCCGTCACCCGCTCGCGCAGGACGGCACCACCACCGTGTCCAACGCCATCGCGCTCGAGCGGGCGCGCCTGGGCAGCATCAGCGAGCTTGCCAACGTCGTCATCGACACCACCAGCCTGCGGGCGCGCGACCTGCGCGAGCTGCTTGCCCGGGAGTTCTCGGGCGCGCCGCTCATCCAGGGGATGAACGTCTCGGTGTTCTCGTTCGGCTTCAAGTACGGGATGCCGCTCGACGCCGACGTGGTCATCGACGTGCGCTTCCTGCCCAACCCCTACTACGATCCCGAGATGCGCGAGCTTACCGGCCACGACGCCCCGGTGCGCGACTTCGTGATGGGCCGCGAGGAGACCCGGACCTTCCTCAAGGCCTGGTACGGCCTGCTCGACGTCATCATGCCGGGCTACGTGTCCGAGGGCAAGCAGCACCTCTCGGTGGCCGTGGGCTGCACGGGGGGCCAGCACCGCAGCGTCGTGCTGGCCGAGGCCACCGGAGAGCATCTGGCCGCCGACGGCTACCGCGTGACGGTGACCCACCGCGACCTGAGTCGCCACCTGCCCGGCGGGGTGCAGTAGCATGGCCGCCTCCGGAGAGGGCGCCCCTGCGGCGTCCGCGCCCGAGCCTCCTGCGGGGCGGCGCCCCGTGCGCGCCGTGTCCATCGGCGGCGGTACCGGCCAGCCCAACACGATCCGCGCGCTGCTCGCCCTGGGCTGCCGGGTGGGGGCCATCGTGTCGATGGTCGACGACGGCGGTTCCACCGGCATCCTGCGCCAGGAGATGGGCGTCAACCCGCCCGGCGACATCCGCAAGTGCCTCGTCGCGATGGCCGCCGAGCCCGAGGGGCCGCTGGCGCGCGCCTTCGGCCACCGCTTCGGCTTCGCCGACAACCACGCGCTGGGCAACCTGCTCATCGCGGGGCTCACGGCCGAGACCGGGTCGTTCGCCGAGGCGGTGGCGGTGTGCAACCGGTTGCTCGGCTGCCGCGGCGACGTGTTCCCCTCGACCCTCGACAACGTGGTGCTGTGCGGAACGACGCGCGACGGCATGGAGTTCCGCGGCCAGGCCACGCTCGGCACCGGCCCGTGCGCGCTGTCGCGGGTGTGGCTCTCGCCGCACGAGCCCGAGGCGTTCGGGCCGGCGGTGCAGGCCATCCTCGACGCCGACGTCGTGGTGCTCGGCCCGGGGTCGCTGTTCACCTCGGTGATCCCCAACCTGCTCGTCCCTGGCATCCTCGGCGCGCTGCGGCGCACGCGGGCCGTGCGGGTCTACGTGTGCTCGATGGCCGACATGCAGGGCGAGACCTGGGGTCTCACGGCGGAGGAGTACGTCGACGCGTTGCTCGCCCACGGCATGGAGGGCTGCCTCGACGCCGTGCTGCTCCACCGCCCCGCGAGCTCCGACCAGGGCATCGCCACGCGCAGCTTCCAGGCGCTCACCCAGGAGCAGGTGCGCGACGACGCCGCCCGGCGCGCCCGCAGCCTGGCCCCCAACGTCGACGGCGATCCCGACCCCGACTGGTATTTCCGCCCGGTGCAGGTGAGCGACGACGCGGTGCGCCGCCTCGAGGAGCGCGTGCCGCTCGTCATCGTGCGCGACTTCGGCGACCCCGAGCTGCCCACCTGGCACAACCTGGCCAAGCTCACGAGCGTGCTGAGGGGGGTGATCGAGACGTGTCCTTCACGGCGCAGGTGAAAGACGAGCTTTCGCGCATCGAGGGGTCGCGCGCCTGCGAGCTCGCCCAGCTCTCCGCGATGGTGCGCGCCTGCGGCACGCTGTCGCTGGCGTCCCAGCGGCGCTTCAGGCTGTCGCTGTCCACCGAGACCGGCTCGGTGGCCCGCGTGCTCATCAAGCTCTTCCGCAGCGTCCATGACCTGGCATGCGAGCTCACCGTGCGCCGCAGCGTGCTCCACAAGGTCCGCAACTACCTCATCACGGTCTCTTCGGAGCAGGACCGCTTCGAGGAAGCCCTCGTCGAGATGGGCGTGCTCACGCCCCAGCGCGGCCTGGCGCGCGGGATACCCCCCGCCTTGGTGGCGGACGACGGCGCGGCGGCCGCCTACCTGCGCGGCGCCTTCATGGCCGGCGGCTTCGTCGCCGAGCCCCACGCCGACGCCCACTTCGAGCTCGTCGCCCAGACGATGCCGTTCGCCGAGGGGCTGGAGGGGCTGCTCGGGCGCTTCGGCGTCAACGCGCGGGTGAGCCGGCGGCGCGGCGCCTTCGTCATCTACCTCAAGAACACAGAGGACATCCTCGCGTTCCTGAGGCTGGCGGGCGCGCCGTCCTCGGCGGCCGCCGTGGAGGGCGCCCGTGCTGTGAAGTCGGCCCGCAACGGCGCGAACCGCCTGGTCAACGCCGACATCGCCAACCAGCGCAAGGCGAGCGCCGCGGCGTCGAGCCAGGTCGAGCTCATCGACGCCGTGGACGAGGAGATCGGTTTCGACCGCCTGCCGCCGGCCCTGCGCGACTTCTGCGAGCTGCGCCGCGCCCACCCCGAGCTGTCCCTGCGCGAGCTGGGCGAGGAGGCGTCGCCGCCGCTGTCCAAGTCGGCCGTCTATCACCGCGTGCGGCGCCTTGAGGAGCTGCTCGCCGAGACGCGCGGAAAACGGGGCGCCTAGGCGTTAAGATGGGGTCTGTAGTCTGGACGTCCGCATCGGGCAACCGCCACGATAAGGAGGAAACTGACAATGACGGTCAAAGTCGGTATCAACGGGTTCGGGCGCATCGGCCGCGTCGTGCTGCGTGCGGCCCTCGACGACCCCGAGATCGAGGTCGTCGCGGTCAACGACCTGGGCAAGACCGAGTGCATGGCGCAGCTGCTGCGGCGCGACACCGTGCACGGCAAACTTGCCCACGAGGTCGCGGTCGACGGCATGGACCTCGTCATCGACGGCGAGACGCGCATCAAGGGCCTCTCTGCGCGCGACCCCAAGGGTATCCCGGACCTGCCGTGGGGCGAGCTGGGCGTCGAGGTCGTGCTCGAGTGCACGGGCAAGTTCCGTTCCGCCCCCGAGCTGCGCAAGCACATCGAGTGCGGCGCCAAGAAGGTCGTGCTGTCGGCCCCGGCCAAGGGCGAGATCGACGGCACCTTCGTGGTGGGCGTCAACGAGGACGCCTACGACCCGGTCACGATGGACGTCGTGAGCAACGCCTCGTGCACCACCAACTGCCTGGCCCCGGTGGCCAAGGTGCTCGTCGACAGCTTCGGCATCGAGCGCGGTTTCATGACGACGGTGCACGCCTACACCTCCGACCAGCGCATCCTCGACAACTCGCACAAGGATCTGCGCCGCGCCCGCGCCGGCGCGTGCTCCATCGTGCCCACCACCACCGGCGCCGCCAAGGCGCTCGGCCTGGTAATCCCCTCGCTCAAGGGCAAGCTCGACGGCATGTCGGCGCGCGTCCCCACGCCCGACGGCTCGATGGTGGACCTGTCGGTGGAGCTGTCGCGCCCGGTGACGGTCGAGGAGGTCAACTCCGCGATGAAGGCCGCCGCCGAAGGCCCGCTCAAGGGCATCCTGGCCTATTCCGAGGAGCCGCTCGTCTCCACCGACGTCGTCGGCGAGAAGTGTTCGAGCGTCTTCGACGCCGGCTGCACGATGGTGCTCGGCGGCACCGGCACCTTCGTCAAGGTCCTTGCCTGGTACGACAACGAGATGGGCTATTCCTGCCGCCTGCTCGACCTGGCCAAGGTCGTCGCGCGCTAGGCGCGCGGGGCTGCCGGGGCGGCGGGGCTCCTTACATGCTGTACGCGACCGGAGACGTGCACGGCTACCACGGCCGCCTCGTGCGGTTCTGCGGGAGCCTGCCCGACCCGTCGCCCGACGACGTGCTCGTCGTGCTCGGCGACGTGGGTGCCAACTATTGGTGCGACGACTCCGACCTGCGCGTGCGCGCCGCCCTGGGCGGCCTGCCCCTCACCGTCCTGTGCGTCCACGGCAACCACGAGGCCCGCCCCGCCCCCGCACTCGGTTTTCGCGAGTGCGCGTGGCGGGGCGGTTCCGTGTTCGTCGACGACGCCTATCCGCGGCTGCTGTTCGCCAAGGACGGCTCGGTCTTCGACCTCGAGGGCCTGTCGTGCCTGGTCGCGGGCGGCGCCTATTCGGTCGACAAACCCTTCAGGCTGGCCGACGGGCGGCGGTGGTTTGCCGACGAGCAGCCCGGTCCTGCCGAACGCGCCGCGGTGGAGGAGGCCTGCGCGCGGGCCGGCTGGCGGGTCGACTGCGTGTTCTCGCACACGGCGCCGCTGCGCTTCCGTCCCACCGAGGCGTTCATGGCGTCCATCTGCCAGAGCGAGGTGGACACCTCGACCGAGGAGTGGCTCGACGGTCTGGAGCGCCGGCTCGACTACGGCTGCTGGTACTGCGGCCACTTCCATATCGACAAGCAGGTCGGCCCCCGCATGCGCGTTCTGTTCAAGCAGGTCGTCGCGCTGCCCGAGGGGCGCGTGGTCTACGACGCCGACGCAGACGCCGCCCGTGTGGCGGCCTTCGGCTTCGGGCTGCCTGCGCCGGGCCTGCACGCCCGGCGCGGCCCGCGGGTGTATAGTGGGGTGCGCAGTTGACGTAATCGACGGGGCCGCGGCCGCCCGCACCGGGAGGGCGCGGCCAACCTGGCAAGAAGTGAGGAGTGCAATGTCCCGAAAAAGGAGCGTCGCCGACGCCGAGGTCGCCGGCAAACGCGTCATCGTCCGCGTCGACTTCAACGTGCCCGTCAAGGACGGCGCCGTGGCCGACGACACCCGCATCCGGGCCTCGGTGCCCACCATTTCCCTGCTCGCCGAGCACGGCGCGCGCGTCGTGGTCGTAAGCCACCTGGGCCGCCCGAAGGGCGTCGGCTTCGAGGAGGCCTTCTCGATGAGGCCCGTCGCGGGCCGGCTGTCCGAGCTGATTGGCCGACCCGTGGTCTATGTGGACGACGTGTGCGGCGAACGGGCCCTGGCTGCCTCGCAGGCCCTGGCCGACGGCGAGGTCATGATCGTCGAGAACCTGCGTTTCGACCCGCGCGAGAAGAAGAACGACCCTGCCTTCGCCGCCGAGCTGGCGCGCCTGGGCGACCTCTACGTGAACGACGCGTTCGGCGCCGCCCACCGCGCGCACGCCTCCATCGTGTGCGTGCCGGAGCTGCTGCCCGCCTATGCGGGGCTGCTCCTCGCCGATGAGGTCGCCACCATCACCGGCATGCTCGAGAACCCCGCCCGCCCCTTCGTCGCGGTGCTCGGCGGCTCCAAGGTCTCCGACAAGATCGGCGTCATCGACCACCTCTCCGAGCTCGTCGACACGCTGCTAGTGGGCGGCGGCATGTGCTTCACTTTCATGCGCGCGCAGGGCAAGGCCGTCGGCACGTCGCTCGTCGAGGACGACTGGGTGGACCGTGCCGCCGCGATGCTCGAGAAGGCCGCCGGGCGCGGTTGCCGCATCGTGCTGCCGGTCGACTACGTGGTGGCCGACCGCTTCGCCCCCGACGCGCAGACGCAGGTCGTCGACGCCGACGCCATCCCCGACGGCTGGATGGGCCTCGACGTGGGCCCCAAGACCGTCGAGCTTTACGGGGCTGAGATCGCGGCCGCAAGGTCGGTCTTCTGGAACGGTCCGATGGGCGTGTTCGAGATGGACGCCTTCGCGGCGGGTACCCGCGGCGTGGGCGAGGCCATCGTCGCCAACGCGGCGTGCACAAGCATCGTGGGCGGCGGCGACTCGGCCGCGGCGGTCCAGAAGTTCGGCCTGGCCGAAGGCATGACGTTCATCTCGACCGGCGGCGGCGCCTCCATGCAGCTGCTCGAGGGGTCGCCCTTGCCCGGTGTGGAGGTGATCCCCGATGCCGAGTAGCGCTCCTGTGCAGGGCGGGGACGCCTGCAGCCTCATCCCGCCCGCGTCGCGCACGCCCATGGTGGTGGGCAACTGGAAGATGAACGGGCGCTATGGCGACGCGGTCAGGCTCGCCCAGCTCGTGGTCGACCGTCTGGAGCGCGGGTGGCGCAACCGCGTGGAGGTGGTCATGTGCCCGCCCTTCACGGCCCTGCGCGGCGTGAGCAACGTCGTCGCCTTCGACAAGTCGTTCGCCAAGGTGGGCGCCCAGAACTGCCACAGCGAGGAGTGGGGCGCCTTCACCGGCGAGGTGTCGCCCCCCATGCTCGCCGACCTCGACTGCGCCTGGTGCATCGTGGGCCACTCCGAACGCCGGGCGCTGTTCGGCGAGACCGACTCCGACGTCGTCGCCAAGTGCACCGCCCTGGCGCGCAGCGGCGTCTCGCCCATCGTGTGCGTCGGCGAGCCGGTCGAGGTCTACGACGCCGGGCAGACCGTGGAGTATGTGGCCGACCAGGTGCGTCGCTCGCTTGCGGGCGCTACGCTCACCGGCGTCGACCTGGCGGTCGCCTACGAGCCGGTGTGGGCCATCGGCAGCGGCCGCACCCCGTCGCCCGAGCATGTGCAGGCCGTCGCCGCCGCCATCCGCGCCGCGGTCGCGGAAGTGCGCTGCGAAAAGCGTGCCGCGAGCGCCCGGGTGCTCTACGGCGGCTCGGTGAAGCGGGGCAACGCCGCGACCTTCACGGCCTGCCCCGACGTCGACGGCGTCCTGGTGGGGGGAGATTCCCTCGATGCCGAGGCGTTTGTCGAAATCGTCGAAAGGGTCATGGATGCCTAGGCTGCCTGCACTGCTCGTCATCATGGACGGGCTGGGATGGGCCGAGCCCGGCGAGGCCAACGCCGTCGCCGCGGCCTCGACCCCCAACCTCGACGCGCTTGTGGCGCGCTACCCCCATACCACGCTGGGTGCCTCGGGCCCCGACGTGGGCCTGCCCGTCGGCCAGATGGGCAACTCCGAGGTGGGCCACCTCAACATCGGCGCGGGCCGCGTGGTGATGCAGGACCTCATGCGCATCGACCACGCGCTTGAGACGGGGGAGTTCTTCGCCAACCCGGTGCTGGTCGCCGCGATGCGCCGCGCCGCCGAGGCGAAGGCGACCGTGCATCTCATGGGTCTTGTGTCCGACGGCGGGGTGCATTCGTCGCTTGCGCACTGCCTGGGCCTGCTGCGCATGGCCGCCGAACAGGGGGTCGCGCGGCTGCGCGTGCACGCGTTCCTCGACGGGCGTGACGTGGCGCCCGACACCGGCGTCGGGTTCGTCCGGGAGTTGTCGGCGGCGTGCGCCAACGCCTCCGAGCAGCACGGCGGGTTCGACGCGCGCATCGGCAGCGTCTCGGGACGCTACTACGCGATGGACCGCGACAACCGCTGGGACCGCGTGCAGCGTGCCTGGGAGGCCATCGTCCTGGGTCGGGGCACGGCGCAGAGCCAGCCGGTCAAAGGCGTGCAGGACAGCTACGACGCCGGGGTCACCGACGAGTTCGTGGTGCCCTTCGTCTGCGACCCTGCCGGCGTGGCCGACGGGGACACGGTGGTCTTCTTCAACTTCCGCCCCGACCGGGCCCGCGAGCTGAGCCGCGCGTTCACCGAACCCGCGTTCGAAGGATTCGGCCGCGGCCGCTTTCCCCGCGTGTCGTTCGTCACGATGACCGAGTACGACCCGGGTCTCGACGCCGCGGTGGCGTTTCCCAAGGAGAAGCCCGCCGACGTGCTCGCCGACGTGCTTGCCTCCCACGGGTTGCGCCAGCTACACACCGCCGAGACCGAGAAGTACGCCCACGTGACGTTCTTCATCAACGGCGGCGTGGAGGAGCCCAAGGAGGGCGAGGTTCGCGTGCTCGTGCCTTCGCCCAAGGTCGCGACCTACGACCTGCAGCCCGAGATGAGCGCCCCCGAGGTCGCCGCGCGCCTCAAGGCCGCCGTCGAGGCCGACGAGGCCGACGTCTACATCGTGAACTTCGCCAACCCCGACATGGTGGGCCACACTGGCGTGTTCGACGCGGCGGTCAAGGCCGTCGAGGCGACCGACGCCGCGATGGGCCAGGTCGTCGACGCCGTGCGCGCCAAAGGCGGGGTGGCCCTCGTCACGGCCGACCACGGCAACGCCGACTGCATGTTCACAGTAGGGGAGGACGGGACGCGCAACCCGGTGACCTCCCACACCTTGGCGCGCGTTCCCTTTGTGGTGGTCGCCGACGGTGTCTCGGTGCGCACCGACGTGGAGGGAAGGCTGTGCGACGTGGCCCCGACCCTGCTCGATCTTGTGGGAATCGAGAAGCCTGCGTGCTGGACGGGAGAGAGCCTTATCGAGCGTCGAGAGGTGTGCTAAACTAAACGGTTAGCAGTGCGCCCAGATGGGGACGCTCTTACCTACAAACCGAACAGGCCGCCCGTTGGCCACGACCATACTTAGGAGTTCACGTTGACCCCTCTGCTCGTTGTCCTCACCATCGTCTGGTTCATTTCCGGCTTAGGCCTGGTCGTCTTCGTCCTCATGCACTCGGGCAAGGGCACCGGCGTGTCCGAGATGATTGCCGGAAGCATGTACTCGAACGCGGGCGGTTCGGGCACCGTCGAGAAGAACCTCGACCGCCTCACCATCATCTGCGCGATCGTGTTCGTGGCGTGCCTGTTCGCGTTCATGCTTCTGTTCCCGCAGGGGTCGATCGGCTAGACCGATTCGCGGAATTGCCAAGCAAGGCGCGCGAGACCGATGTGTGCAGGAGACCCCCGGCGGGCAGACAGTCCCGTCGGGGGTCTTTCGGTGAATGCCCGCAAGCGGGCAACGTGCGCCGGGAACGCAGGCGGTCGACGATGGTTCAAGGCCCGCCTAAAAGGCCCGCTTCATCTTGACATTGAGCTGCTTCGTT
>CAZUFB010000007.1:0-11583 GCA_964619775.1 uncultured Coriobacteriaceae bacterium | reverse complement strand
TTTGTAATCGAAGGGCCTCGCAGGCAGTGCTTGCTTCTCGGCATTTATATCGGCATTTGCCAAGGAAAGCGCTCGTGAAGAGGGGCTATCTGTGAGTCTCTCCGACGGGCCGTGAGGTTTCCCGGGGGCAACCGCTCGTCCCCGGCATCACCCGCGCCGGTCCGCTACAGCGTGGTCGCCTGCAGTTCCTTCCTCGGCGGGATTCGCTGGTAACGGACATCGGGATAGCCGATGACCAGGCAGGAGGCGACCTTGTGTCCTTTGGGGAGGTTTAGCAGCCGGCGCAGCTTGCTGCTGAACTTGGCGCACGCGACGAAAAAGCCGCTATAGAGCACGCCGAGCCCGAGGCTTTCGGCCATGAGCTCCATATAGGAGCTCGCGAGGCCCGCGTCGATATTGCCCGTGCCCGACACCACGATGACGACCGGTGCACCCTTGAAGAAGAAGTCGTCGCCGATCTCGATGCGCTCCAGGTAGCCGATGAACCGCGACGCGATTTTCTTGCCGGTTCGGAAGAGCCGGACGCATATCCGCTCGGCCTCGTCTTGCCTGCCGCCCAGAATCGTGAATGAGACATCCTGCGCGTTGGCGCCCGTCGGGGCATAGCGCCCCGCCTCGAGAATCTTCCGCACCTTCTCGTCCTCGACGGCTTGCGTCGTAAAACGACGGATGGACCGCCGGCTTTTTATGGCGGCGAGAAGCACGTCGGCGTCGACCTCGGTCATGGGGACCGTTGGCTCGTCCGCGTCGTCGTACCCGTTCATCTCGATGGCGTGTTCGGGGCAGACGGCGTAGCAGTGCCCGCATTCGATGCACCCGGCATCGGAGGCATGTGCGGTTCCGTCGGCCAAGGATATGCAGCCGTTGGGACAGTCCTGCGCGCAGAGTCCGCAGGCGATGCACGCGTCTTGTTTAATCGTGATGGTGTTCATTGACAACCACAGCCTCACAGACTCTGCGGCGAGAACCGCCTCGGGCGATTCGAGACCGCCTCAAGTGGCAAAAGCCAACGGTCCGTTAACGTTCCAAGATATCCAATAGCTGATAGAGGATGTGGTAGATTTTGCATTTCAGAAGAATTACAGCATGAGCAGGGTGCTGAGGGTAAGTTTGACGCCGGGCTGGGGTCGATGGGGTCTTTCAGCAGGTCGTGCAGGGTTTGGGGGACGCAGGGCACGATGCAGGCCGCAGGCTTTTCGATGAGGCGCGGTTTGTCTTCGCAGATCCAGGTGTGCGCGATAGAGCTTTCCAGGTAGGCGAAGTTGCCGGCTTGGAAGGCGAGCTCATCGTTTACTTCGATGCCTCGGCCCCGTCGCGCGTGTGCGGCCCGCCCTTGGCCGGTGTCGCACGCCGATTCCATACCGTGCAGGTGGGGGAGCCCCTATGTGTCCAAAAGGTTTCGGTCGCTGGCAGCCTAGCGGATTCGGTTTTTAAAATTGGTGAAGTCCGGCTGTTTTTACGTTACAAGATTGCTAATAGAATGCACTACGCCGGATAAATCGCCATTTTTGGAACCGGCTTGCAATATTCTCCATTACACTACAATGATACGCTCGTTTGTCCATCCATATGGATGCATATATCCAGGGGGTGCAGTACGGACGACGCGTATGCAAGACATCCGCTGCAGGGGTGCCTTGTGTTAAGCCAAGACGATGCCCACCGGCGTCGTCGAATTTGAAGGGAGTTTGCAATGTCCCAGCAACTCGTCACCACCTCAAGCGGTCTGACCCGTCGCGCGTTTATCGGCGGCGCTCTTGCCACCGGCGCCGCTCTTGCCCTTGCGGGAGCGGGCGTAGAGGCGGCCTCGGCGGATGAGGATGCGTCTTCCGAAGCCGTCAGCGGCGGTACGTTCAGGTATTACATTACCAACCCGGTCTCCATCGACCCCTACAACGTTCAGGAAGACCAGGGCATGCAGGTCTGCCGGTGTCTGTTCGACCCGCTGACCTCCTATGACTTCGACTCCCAGCAGCTCGTCGGCAAGGCCGCGACGAGCTGGGAGGCCAACGACGACGCCACCGAGTTCACGTTCTATCTGGTCGAAGGCGCCACATTCCACAACGGCGACCCGGTTACCTCGGCTTCGTTCGCGTATGGCTGGAACCGCCTCGTGAGCCCGGACACCAACCCCAGCTCGCCTTCCGAGGTCTCCTACCACCTGTCGATGGTCGACGGCTACGACGACGTGCTCAACGGGGTCGAGGGTGCCGAGCTCAACCTCGAGTGCCCCGACGACTACACCCTCGTCGTGCACCTCAACATGAGCTACGCCGACTTCCCCTACATCGTGTCGCACCAGGCCACCTCGCCCATCCCCGAGAGCGCCGCTGCCGACCTGAGCTCCTTCACGCTGGCCCCCGTGGGCAACGGCCCCTTCCAGATGGAAGGCGAGTGGGCCGACGGCCAGTACATCCAGGTCGTCCGCTACGACAACTACATCGGCACCCCGGCCAACGTCGACGGCATCAACTTCATGGTGTACACCGACGTCAACACGGCCTACACCGAGTTCGAGGCCGGCAACCTCGACTACGTCCAGATTCCCTCGGGCCGCATCACGGCCATCTCCGAACAGTATGGCGAGGCTCCCGACGGCTACACCGCCAACCCCGGCGAGCAGGCGCTGCTCGGCGAGGAACTCTCGACCTACTACCTGGTGTGCAACAACACCGACGAGCTGCTCGGCAACATCCACCTGCGCAAGGCCATCTCCTACGCCATCAACCGCCAGGCCATCTGCGACGTCGTCTTCGAGGGCACGCGCGTGCCGGCCGACGGCATCGTACCGCCGGGCATCGACGGCTACGAGGAAGGCTCGTGGGAGGCTTCGCAGTACGACACCGACATGGCCGCCGAGGAGCTCGAGGTCGCCAAGGAGGAGCTGGGCCTCGAGGACATCAGCATCACCCTGTCGTGCAACTCCGGCTCTGGCCATGAGGACATCCTCCAGCTCGTCCAGGCCGACCTCGACGCCATAGGCATCTCCGCCGAGCTCGAGACCTCCGAGTGGGCCGCCTACCTCACCCAGCTCTCCGACCTCAACTACCAGATTGGCCGTCTGGGCTGGGTTGCCGATTATCCGACGTTCGACAACTTCCTGTACCCGAACTTCTACACCGGTAACGGCGACAACCGCTCGGGCTACAGCAACGAGGAGGTCGACGCCGCGATGGATGCCGCCCGCGCCACGGTGGACGACGACGAGCGTCTGGCCGGCCTGCAGGAGGTCAACCGTATGATCGCGGAGGACTTCCCGGTCATCCCGCTTATGTTCTACCGTCACAACTACGTGGTGTCGAGCCGTGTCAACAACTTCTATCTCGACCCGATGAAGCTTGCCGACCTGTCCGCGTGCTGGCTGTCGGCCTAACCGCGGGCTTGACTGGCCGCGCACAGCGCGGCTCGGGGCATGTTCGGGGATCCCGCCTTCAGGCGGGATCCCTTCCGATACACGCTTGGTTCCTTTTCCGGCGGTCGGTCCACCGGCGGGAAAAGAGCCAAGCACGTTCGATAGAACTTTTCCCCGGCTTTCCTGAAAGAGAGGGTAGACGATGTTAAAGTACATAGGAAAGCGCATCCTGCAGTTCATCCCGGTGTTCATCGGCGTGACGCTCATTCTGTTCGTTATGCAGAATATCGTCCCCGGCGACCCCATCAAGCTCATCGCGGGCGAGAAGGCTTTGACGCCCGCCATCGAGCTTCAGATCAGGGCCGCAAACCACCTGGTGAAGACCAACGACGAAGGCCAGCCGATCGACGCCAACGGCGAGGTCACCACCGAGCTGGAGGAAGCGGTGCCCGAGACGCTGTGGAACCGCTACATCTACTATATGAGCAACCTGCTCCAGGGCGACCTGGGCACCTCGTATACGCGCAGCATGTCGGTCAACGACATCTTTGCCGACAAGTATCCCTACACGATCCGCCTGGCACTGTGCGGCATCGCAATCGAGATCGTCGTCGGCATCGGCGCCGGCGTCATCTCGGCCATCAAGCGTTACTCGTTCTGGGACGTCCTCGTGACGCTGTCTACGTCCATCTTGGTCGCTATGCCGGCGTTCTGGCTCGGCATGCTGTTGCAGCTGTTCTTCGGCGTGTGGATGCGGCAGTGGACCGGCGGCGCGTTCTATCTGCCCATCTCTGGCGCAGGCGGGCCGACGTCCGACTTCCCCACGTGGATGCACTACATCCTGCCCGCCATCACCCTGGCGAGCGTCTCGACAGCGTACGCGGCGCGCATCATGCGCTCTCAGCTGCTCGACGTCATGAACTCCGACTACATCCGCACGGCCACGGCCAAGGGTCTCGCCCCGCGCCAGGTTATCGTGCACCATGCGCTTAAGAACGCCCTCATCCCGGTCGTTACCTACATCGGCATCGACTTCGGCTCCATGCTGTCGGGCGCCATCCTCACCGAGACGGTGTTCAACTGGCCCGGTGTGGGATACGAGGTCTACCGAGCCATCACGCAACGCGACTGGCCCATCGTTATGGGCGGCGTTTCAATCATCGTGGTCGTCGTCATGGTCATCAGCCTCATCGTCGATGTGAGCTACGCCTTCCTCGATCCGCGCATCAGGTACGGCGCTCCAAAGGGGGGGAAGTAACGTGAAGTACGCACTCGCAGAACCATATGTCCCCGAAGCGGCCGCTGCCTCGGAGAGCGTGTCGGGTTCTTCCAAGAAGCAGCGCACCCTGTGGGGAGACGCCTTTAGGCGCCTGCTGCGCAACAAGCTTGCCGTCATCTCGCTTATCTGGATTCTCTTCGTTGTGCTGCTGGCCTGCACGGCCGACCTGTGGGTTCCCCAGACCTTCGGTTCGCCCACGGCGATCGACTCCTCGCAGGCCGCCAGCCGTTCCCTTCTGTCCCCCTCGTGGGAGCATCCGTTCGGCACCGACCTGCTCGGTCGTGACGTGCTGTCGCGCGTTATCTACGGCGCCCGCGTGTCGCTTGCGGTCGGCCTGCTCGCGACGAGCATCTCGACCTGCATAGGCCTGATCTTCGGCGCCCTGTCGGCCTATTACGGCGGCATCGTCGACATCCTCATCATGCGCCTGGCCGACATCTTCATGGCCTTCCCGTACATCCTCTTCACGATTACCTTCCTGGCGGTGTTTGGCAGCGGCTTCCAAAACGTCTTCATAGCCATCGGCGTCTTAGGATGGACGAGCATCGCGCGCGTCTTCAGGTCGGCCATCCTGTCGGTCAAGCAGAACGACTACGTCGACGCGGCCCGCGCGATGGGTGCCAGCGACGCGCGTATCATCGTTCGCCACATCTTCCCGAACTCGGTGGCGACCATCATCGTGTACGCCACCATGTCCATCGGCGGCGCCATCCTCACCGAGAGCGCCCTGTCGTTCCTCGGCATGGGCGTCCAGCCGCCCACCCCGTCGTGGGGACTCATGATTTCCGACGGCAAGACCTATCTGTCGACGGCCCCGTGGCTCATGGTCTGCCCGGGTGTGGCGATTCTGTCCACGGTGCTCGCGTTCACGATGCTCGGCGACGGCCTGCGCGACGCACTCGACGTCAAGACGAAGGATGCGTGATGGCATCATGGCAAAGGAGACCAAGCAGGTCCACGAGGACCTGAAGAACCAGCCGATTCCGGAAGGTTCTCACCTGCTTGAGGTCGACGACCTCAAGATGTACTTCCATACGCGCGACGGGGTGGTTCGCGCGGTCGACGGTGTGAGCTACACCCTCGACCCGGGCGAGACCCTCGGCGTGGTGGGCGAGTCGGGTTCGGGCAAGTCGGTGACGGTCATGACCATCATGGGCCTGATCGCGATGCCTCCCGGCAAGATCGAGGGCGGCGACGTGCGTTATCGCGGCCGCTCGCTGCTCACGATGACTCCCAAGGAGATGCAGTCGGTTCGCGGCAACGACATCGCGATGGTGTTCCAGGACCCGATGAGCTCGCTCAACCCGGTGTACCGCATCGGTCGCCAGCTGGGCGAAGGCCTGCGCGTCCACCGCGGCTACAGCAAGAAGCAGGCGCTCGAACGCGCAGTCGAACTGCTCGACATGGTGGGCATTCCCAATCCCGAGCAGCGCGTCAAGGATTATCCGCACCAGTTCTCCGGCGGTATGCGCCAACGCGTCATGATTGCCATGGCCTTGGCCTGCGACCCCGACATCCTCATCGCCGACGAGCCTACGACGGCCCTCGACGTGACGATCCAGGCGCAGATCATCGAGCTCATGAAGGACATGCAGAAGAAGAACGGCAACGCCATCATCATGATCACCCACGACCTGGGCGTCGTCGCCGACATGGCCGACAAGATCATGGTCATGTACGCCGGTCGCCCGGTGGAGTTCGGCACCGCCGACGAAATCTTCTACTCCCCGCGCCATCCCTACACATGGGGCCTGCACAACTCCATCCCCGATCAGACCATCGACGAGAAGCGGCTGCTCACGCCCATCAAAGGCAACCCGCCGAGTCTCGTGGACCTGCCTGCAGGGTGCGCCTTTGCCCCGCGCTGCCCGTTCGCCAAGGCAATCTGCCATGCCGAGAAGCCGCCGAAGCAGAGTACGCCGTCGGGGCACTATGCCTACTGCCACTTTGCCGACGATGACGAGTTCGTGGGTGCCAACCAGCCCGAGACCTCGCGCACCAATGCCAAGCTTAAGCGCGGGCCCGGTTCCGCGAGCGACATCCAGAAGGGAGGCCAGGAGTAATGGCACAGGAAACCCCCGCCACGACCGCCCCTGAGAAGGGGGACGACCTGGTTCTCGACGTGCGCAACCTCTGCAAGGAGTTCCCCGTGGAAGCGGGTGTGCTCTCTTCGCGCCTCGCCGGCAAGGTCTCTGCAGTCCAAGACGTCTCGTTTTCTATCAAGCGCGGCGAGACGCTGGGCCTGGTGGGCGAGTCGGGCTGCGGCAAGTCTACGACCGCTCGTTGCATCATGCGCCTGCAGGACGTCTCCTCCGGCGAGGTGGTGTTCAACGGCACCGACGTGAGCAAACTCAAAAACAAGGAGCTTAAAGACTATCGTCGCAAGGTCCAGTACGTCTTCCAGGATCCTTATGCAAGCCTCAACCCCCGTATGACCATCAGCGAGATCATCTCCGAGCCGATGGTCATCCACGGAACGATGAAGAGCAAAGGGGAGCGCGAGGAGCGGGTCCGCCACCTGCTTGAACTCGTGGGCCTCAACCCCGAGCACGCGACCCGTTACCCGCACGAGTTCTCGGGAGGCCAGCGCCAGCGCATCGGCATCGCCCGTGCGTTTGCGATGGGCCCCGAGCTCATCATCTGCGACGAGCCGGTCTCGGCCCTCGACGTGTCGATCCAGGCCCAGGTTCTCAACCTGCTCGGAGAGCTTCAGAAGCGGATGGGCACGACCTACCTGTTCATTGCGCACGACCTGTCGGTCGTCCAGTACATCTCCGACCGCGTGGCCGTCATGTATCTGGGCAACCTGGTCGAGATCTCGGGTTGGCGCGGCCTGTACAACACGCCGTACCACCCCTATACGCAGTCGCTGCTGTCGGCCGTCCCCGTGCCCGACCCCGACGTGCAGCGCAGCCGTGAGCGCATCGTGCTGCCGGGCGACCCGCCTTCGCCCATCAACCCGCCGACGGGGTGCCGTTTCCACACACGCTGCCCCATCGCCAAGGACATCTGCTCGCAGGAGAAGCCGGCCCTGCGCCAGGTGGGCGAGGACCACTACTGCGCCTGCCACTTCGCCGAGCCGTTCCCCATCAAGGGAGACGCCATCGAGCTCTGATTGCGCGCAAGCCCAGCAAACCCCCGGCCCGGGATGGATTCCGAGCCGGGGGTTTGTCGTTTGCACCTTCATCCGGCTGCAGGGTGCGGCGTTGCCTTCCCTGTCTTCAGGCAGGGACGCCTTCACCATCCGTGCTTGTTTCTAGTATGTCGAAACTATGGAACGTTCTCAGTTGCTTGCACGGGTTTGGGCGGTCTACTATAGTTCTTTCTCGCGTTGCAAGTCGGAGTGGCGGAATAGGCAGACGCGCTAGCTTGAGGTGCTAGTGACCACTTTACGGTCTTGCGGGTTCAAGTCCCGCCTCCGACACCATTTGAACCCTGGGCCCGTAAGGGCTTTTTTTGTTTATGTAGGTATGGTGCGGTTGTCGTACGGCTTTCCGATTGCGCGGTGCGTCAGCTAAGCGTTAAAGATCCATACCGAGGCAAGGGGGCGCGATGGTCGGCACAGAGGCGCAGCAGGGGCAAGAAGAGGTGCTCGGGACCCTGCTTGGCCTGCTTGAGGAGTCGGTGGTCGCGTTCGATGACCTCGGCACCGTCGTGATGACCAACGACGCCGTTTGCGAGCTGCTCGGCACCCCTGCCGACCAGCTTGTCGGCATGGATGTCAAAGACTTCTTCTATACGGTCGACCTCGTTCGTCCGCAGGTCGGCGAGCTGCCGTTTCCCACCGACGGGTCCAGCGTCCGCGCGATGGCCAAAGCCCGCGACGGTTCGTTCGTTCCTGTCCGGGCGTGCTGCCGTGCCATCGCGTCGCAGGGCGTCTGCCTGCTCGTTGCAAGCGTCGACACCCAGTATGAGGCCGACCGCGAGCATGCGCGCCTGCTCGACGAGCTGCACCGCGCCAACGCCCGCTTGCACGGTGCGCTCTCGATTGTCGCCTTCTCCACACTCGGGGACGGTGCGTTCAGCGACACGGCTCGGAACTTCGCCAACGAGCTGCAGTCGGTCCTTGCCGCCGACGCGGCCGTGCTTTGCCTGACCGACGACTACGGGTTTGTGCCCTACGGCGTTTCGGACGGCTTTGACGCGCTCCGCGTTGAGAAAGCCTGCCTGCCTATGGACGAAGGGGTTTTTACGCTCGTCGCGCGCAACCGGCGCACCACATGCCTGCAGCTTGTGTCCCTGCCGAGCTTTCCCGACACGGGGGCCGTGATGCTCGACCTCGACAGCGACATGCGCTTTCGGGTGCGTTCGGCGCTCGCCGAGCACTGCTCGACCGTCGTGGGCACCCCGGTGTTTTCGAACGGGCGCGTCGTGGCCGTCGCCGTCGCAGGGTGGTCGAGCCCGCATCGCGTCGACGCGGACGAGGTCGAGCTGCTCGACACCGTCGCCGAGTCCCTGTCCGTCAAGTTCGCGGCGGCGGTCAGCCGTATGGAGCAGGAACGCACGGCGGGCTTTGCCGCCGCAACGAACGAAGTGCGCGACCTGGTGCGCGAGGAGGGTGAGATGACCACCCGGCTTGCCGCACGCATTGCGGGGGCGGTCGGCAAGGTCGTGCCGTCGCGCATCATGGTCATGGAGAGCGGACCGTACAGCCAGACGACCATCGTGCGCCTTTACGACGAGTGCGGCGACGGCGAGCTCGACGCCCTGGAGTACCCGCACGGCATGTCCGAGGTCTTCGCGGACGGCACGCAGTTCGTGGTCGTCGCACCCGATTCGCCGTGCGGCATGTGGATTGGCCGTCACACCGATCTGAGCGGCGGTTTCGGCATCCTCCTGACGGGCGGGGAGTTGTCCGGCGAGCCTCTCCAGGAGGCGCTGCTCGTCCTGCGTGGGCCCCGCGACCACCCCTTTGCCCCGTCCGAGCGCGCGTTTCTCCGCAACCTTGCCAAGGAGGTGGGCAACACCCTGCATGCCGAGCAGGAGCGTGCCCACGATGCCGAGATCTCGCGCGCGTTGCAGGTGGGCCTACGCAACGAGCTGCCGCCGGCCGAGGGGCTTACCACGGCGTCGCTCTACATCTCGGCGACCGAGTCCGCGGTGGTCGGCGGCGACTTCTTCGACCTGTACGACCTCTCCCAAGGGCACGCCATCCTTGTCATGGGCGACGTGTCGGGCAAAGGCGTCGAGGCCGCGGCCATGGCGTCGCTCGTCAAGACTGCCTTGGCGGCCTATGCGTGGAACTACCTTGATCCGGCAAGCATGGTGTCGTCGCTCAACAACCTGTTTCTCAACTTCTCGCGGCTCGAGACCTTCGCGAGCCTTGTGGTCGTCTCGGTTGACTTCTCGTCGAACCAGGCGACCTACTGCTCGGCCGGCCATCCGCCCGCGATGCTCGTGCACCATCCCGGAACCCCGACGGCCGACCTCGAGCTGCTGACCGTGCAGTCGCCCATCGTCGGGGCCTTCGAGGGGTTCGAGTACGTCAACGGCGCCTTCGAGTTCGGTTTGGGCGACATCCTCTATCTCTACACCGACGGGACGACCGAGGCGCGCAGCTCCGCAGGCGACTTCTTCGGCGAGGACGCGTTGCGCGACACGCTGCTGCACGCCTGCCGCAGAGGGGTCGAGCACGTCCCCGAGGAAGTGCTTGCGGAGGTGGAGGAGTTTGCGGGAGGCGACCTGCACGACGACATCGCTATGGTGGCCGTGCGCTTCGACGGTATATCCCGTGCCGACGGGACGGACGGCCCTGCCGCCTGACGCCGGGACGGCGTTGCGGCCGCGCGCCGCGCCGTTCGGTCGCGGTTTGCGTAATTGACGGGTTTCTCGCACGTGCGCCTGTCTTATATCCGTCGAACGGGGGAACCATAGCCCTCGAACAGGCTTGCAGCGGATTGGTGCGACGCATGCGGGCAGGCTGGCCGTGCTGTCAGCGAGAGGGGAGGTGCGGTGTGCGTGATTGCTGACAAAGAAGCGCTCGTCGTGTCGCTTGCCGGTGAGATAACCTGGCAGAACGCGCCGCGCCTGCGCGAACGTCTCATGCTGCTGGTGCAAAAAGGCTACCGCTCCCTCGTTCTCAACATGGAAAGCGTCGCCTACGCGGACTCGTCGGGCCTTGCCGTGCTTATCGCCTTGAGCCGTCGGCTGCGCGGCATGGGCGGGAGCCTGCTGCTCATCAACGCGACGGAGGCGGTGGTGCGTGCGCTGCGCCAAACGCGCCTGAGCGACTTCATCCCCGTCGTGGCCAAAGAGGCCACGAGCCACAGCAAGGTTTCGGTGCCGTTCGACGAGGTGCCCTTGCGCGTTCGCACGATGAGCGTGCCGTGCGACCCTTCCTATATAGCCGAGACGCGCCGCTCGGTGGCCGATATGCTCGCGTCGCTTGCGCTGCCTCGCGACACGACCTACGACCTGGTGCTTGCGTTGGGCGAGGCGCTTGGCAACGCCTTCGATCACGGCGGAGGGGCGTCGGGGGAGGAAGGCGCGGTCACGGTGACCGTGGGCATCTATCGCGACCGCATTGTTATGGAGGTCAACGACTGCGGTTGCGGGTGCAGTTTCCACGAGGGCGATGCCCTGCCGACCCCTACCGAGACGCGCGGCCGCGGCATCCGCCTCATGCTCATGCTGGCTGACTCCATCGAAATCCATCCGCGTCAAAAGGGGTCGGGCACCTGCGTGCGCCTGGTGAAAATGATTGCGCCCTTGCGGGGCGCCGACGAGGGACAGCAGGCCGAAGAAGACGGCTGATCTCGGAAACTTGTCGCACCCGCGTGCGGACCGCACCCAGGCCGGTCGGCCTCCCTTTGGCACCCAGACCTCATGATTTTTTTGCCGCAGAGCGTGTCCTGCGGCGCCGCCGTGCCGCCTGCGGAGCACCTGGGTGTTCGGCGCCTAGCCCAGAAGCGCCATCACCTCGCGCTTGGCGGCGAGAAACCCATCGGTGAGC
>CAZUFB010000006.1:30492-49263 GCA_964619775.1 uncultured Coriobacteriaceae bacterium | reverse complement strand
CTTGCCACTATATAACCTGTGTTTATAACCACATAGAGAACGGATATTGGACAGAATGACCGCTGCGTCGTAGTGTGCCTTGCCGAACGCGTGCAGATGCACGGCGCCCGCGCACGGGCCTGCCGCATCGGCGCGCAACGACACGTAGACGCGCCCCGCAGGGGGGTGCGACTTGCCTTGGGAGGGCATGGACATGATGAATACGCTCGCTTTGACCCGCCGTCAGATGGTAGCGCTTGCGGCCGGCGCTCTCGGTGCCGCCGTGCTGGGCGGCGCATACGCCTTCGCCGACGACGCTGAGGACGAAATCGCCTCCGAGGAGGAGGTCGAGGCCGCGCCGGGTAGCGTCGATGCGGATGGTTACGTTCTCGACCTGAACGGCGACCCGGCCATCGAGGCCGGCACCGCGACGTCCATCCTCACGGTGAACTCGGTGGCGACCGAGATGGTGCTCATGCTGGGAGGAGAGGACGCCGCCGCAACGCTCGGCCAGGGTTTCGAGTACGACGAAGGCAGCCTCAACCGTTCGATGTACCCCGGCCTTGAGGATCGCCGCACCTTCACACGCGACGACTGCACCATCGAGAACGTGGCCGCCATCGGTCCCGACCTGGTGCTCATCGACGTCGCCGAGACCATCGAGACCTTGCGCGGGGCCGACATCAACGCCGCCTATATGTCGGTCACCTCTCCCGAGACCATCATGCAGGCCGTCACGCTCATCGGCGCGGCGCTGGGCGGCGATGCGGTCGACAAGGCGTCGGCCTATTGCGAGGAGTACGCCGCCGCCATCGACGAGATCTCTGCGGCGTCGGCCGACCTTGCAGACGACGAGAGGCCCACGGTGCTCTACCTGCGCTCGATCGATCGCTCGTGCGGTGCCAACTCCATGCCCGACCATTGGATCACCACGGCCGGCGGCGTCAACGTCATCGCCGAGCTGGGTCTGGAGGGTTCGAGCTGCGAGGTGAACATCGAGGTCGTTATGGACGCCGACCCCGACATCGTCATCTGCGAGAGCCCTTCCACCTACGAGGAGGTCGTGGGCAGCGATGCGCTGAGCGAGCTTGCAGCCGTCAAGAACGGTGCCGTCTACACGGCCCCGCTCGGCCCCGTCGTGTGGTCGATGGGCTCCACCGAGGCGCTGCTGCAGCTCTACTGGGCGGCAAACCTCATCAACCCCGACGTCTACGACTACGACGTGGACGCCGTGACGAGGGACTACTTCGAGCAGTATTACGGCTACGACCTCTCCGACGAGGAACTCGAGCAGATCTTCTCCCGTCAGCAGTAGCTTGGGGACGGAGACATGAACGGCTGGCTCGACTGGCGTGCCGTGGAGCTTCAGGGCGACTGGGGCCTGCGCGAGAAAAGCGACGCCATGGGCGAGGAATGGGACAAGGGCGCCCAGATGTGGGACGCCCGCTGGAAGAACGACCTCGAGTTTACCCGCAGACAGGCCGACGCCCTCGACCTGCTGCCCACCGACACGGTGCTCGACGTGGGGTGCGGCACGGGGCCGCTCACGATGTTCGTGGCGCCGCGCGTACGGAAGGTTGTCGCCACGGACTACGGCCGCGGCATGCTTGCGCGCCTCGAGGAGAACGCCCGCGAGCGCGGCCTGGGCAACGTGCAGACCCTGCAGGGAAACTGGTACGCAATGGAGCCCGGGCGCGACCTGCCGGTGTGCGACGTCGCCGTCACGCGCTGGTCGCCCGCACAGGGGGACATCCTCAAGTTCAGCCGTTGCGCAACCCGGCGATGCTACTCGCTGAGCAGCGTGACGCCCGACTTTGCCGAGAACGGCCACGTCGAGGGGACGTTCTGGTGCCGCAGTACCGTCGACGAGGGACTGAACACCTCGCCGCGGCCCTGCGGGCGCAAGTACGGTTTCAACGTGCATTTCAACCTGCTTTACGACCACGGGGCGAACCCCACGGTGACCTACGTCGCAGACGAGCGCACGGTTGTCGGCACGACGCCCGAGGAGGTGCGCCGAAAGGTGTTCGGTGTGCCCCCGCAGGGCGGCCCCGCCACGGGCGCGCCGCGGCGCCAGCCTCCCGGCGAGGTGCCGTCGTGGCATCGCGACATCGTCCGGAACGACGACGGCACCTGGACGTTCCACTACAGGCACGTGATGGCCATACTGGGATGGGATCCCCATGAGCTGCGCTATTGACCGTGCCCGCAAGGGAGGCGGGGCGGCCCGGCGCCTCCGGCTGGCGGGTCGCCGCCCCCTTGCGCCCATCATGGTCGCACTCGTCGCTGCCGTGGCGCTCATGTCGGTCGCCGCGCTGTGCATCGGCGCCTACGGCATACCGTTCGGCCAGGTGTTTTCCATCCTGGTCGGCACGGTTGCGCCCATCGAGCAGACGTGGTCGAACATGGCCGAGAACGTGGTGCTCGACGTGCGGTTGCCGCGCGTGTTGGGCGCGCTGCTCATCGGCGGCGCCTTGGCGGTGGCCGGCGCTTCCTACCAGGGAACCTTTCGCAACCCGCTCGTTTCGCCCGACCTGCTGGGCGTTTCGAGCGGGGCCTGCATCGGTGCCGCCGTGTCCATCCTCGCGGGGACGGGCATCGCCGGACGGCAGATCGCGGCTTTTGTCGGCGGCATCGCGGCGGTCGCGTGCACGGTGACCATCCCACGGCTGCTCAAGCGCGACAGCACCATCACCCTCGTGCTGTCGGGCGTCATCGTCGGCGGGTTCTGCAGCTCGGTTCTGGGTCTCGTCAAGTACCTTGCCGACCCCGAGACCGAACTGCCCGAGATCGTCTACTGGCAGATGGGAAGCCTTGCCAAAGTCACCTCTGACAGCCTGCTCTACATCGCGCCGGTCATCTTGGTGTCTGCGGCTGTGCTGCTCAGCATGCGTTGGCGCATCAACATCCTGTCGCTGGGCGACCACGAGGCCAAGGCGCTCGGAGTGAACCTGCGCCTGGAGCGCGGCGCCGTCATCCTTTTTGCGACGCTGCTCACGGCAAGCGCCACCTGCCTGGCTGGAACCGTAGGCTGGGTGGGCTTGGTCGTGCCGCACCTGGCGCGCTTCATAGTGGGGCCCAACGCGTCGAGGTCGCTGCCGGTGACATGCGTGCTGGCCGCGGGGTTCATGCTCGTGGTGGACACGCTTGCCCGCGTCACCGGGATCGAGATCCCGCTGGGCATCCTCACCGGTTTCATCGGCACGCCGTTTTTCATCGTGCTGCTGGCCCGCCAGAAGGGGATGATGGTCTGATGGGCATGCGCAAGGGCCGAAGGAACCGACGGGAGGAGCCGCCTGCGGAGCCCGCGTTCGCCGCCGCCGGCACACCCGCCTCGCCCGAGGCGGGGTCGGCAGGTCCGCTGCTCAGGCTCGACGGCGTGAGCTTCGCTTACCCGGGGCGCCCCAACACGCTCAGCGATGTGAGCCTTACCGTGGCGTCGGGCGAGCTCACCACGCTGCTGGGACCCAACGGTTCGGGCAAGTCGACGCTGCTCAACTGCATCATGCACCTGCTCGAACCCCAGAGCGGCACCATCGAGCTCGACGGCGTGCCGGTGGCGGGCATGACCGCGCGCACCATCGCGCAGAGCGTCGCCTACGTGCCGCAGAGCGCGAACGTGGCGTTTGCCTACGACGTGCGCGACTACGTGGCGATGGGCCGCGCCCCGTTCCTCAGGCTCTACACCGCGCCGGGTTCGGACGACTACGAGTTGGTGGATGCCGCCCTTGAGCGCCTGGGTATCGCCGATTTGGCCGACCGAGCCTATTCCGAGCTGAGCGGCGGCCAGCGCCAGTTGGTCGACGTGGCGCGCGCTCTGGCCCAGTGCCCGCGGCTCATATTGTTCGACGAGCCCACGAGCGCCTTGGACTACGGCAACCAGGTGAAGGTGCTCAGGATGGTCGGCGAGCTTGCACGTGAGGGGTATGCCGTCGTGATGACTACCCACAACCCCGACCACCCCATCCTTCTCGACAGCACCGTGTGCCTGCTGGGCCGCGACGGGCGCCTGGTCAAAGGAACGGTCGACGAGATCATGCGCGAGGACATGCTCAGGGAGGTCTACCTGTCCGACCTCATGATCCGCTACATGGAGGACGCCGGCCGACGCGTTTGCGTGACCCCGCGGTTCGCGTAGGCGTGCGGGCGCGGCGGGCGGCGGCGCGCCCGGCTCCAACGGGGCCGTTCGACGGGGTAAAGACGGTTTCGTACGGACAGGGGACGACGGTCGTTCTCCTTTGGCAGCGGCTTGCAGTTTTGTGCAGTCCTTCAACTTTACGTTGAGAAAATAAATCCGATATCAGACGACTCTGGCCAAAAATCAGCGCAGTGCGATAAAAGGCGGGTCTCAAGAGGAGCAACTATCGTCTTTGTTTTCTTGTTTAATTCAAGGCGTCCACACGTCCCAACCCGAGCGCCTCGGTTTATACGCTTCTGCCTGTGTGCTTGCCTGAGCATACCGCCCGCTGTTTGGCCGGCAAGTTCAGGCGCCCGCGGCCCTTTTGCCTGCGCCTCGCATCCTCCTGTGCGCCGCCTTGCCGGCCGCTTGCAGCCTTTTCTCGCGCGTTTCCCTATAATCTTCACCAAG
Organism: uncultured Coriobacteriaceae bacterium; assembly: GCA_964619775.1. GTDB lineage: Bacteria > Actinomycetota > Coriobacteriia > Coriobacteriales > UMGS124 > CAZUFB01. The sequence goes on along the minus strand of CAZUFB010000006.1, from coordinate 44,696 downwards.
GGGGCGCCAAACGAAGGGGTTGACGAGGGTGATTCGCATCGCGGTGGTTGAGGACAACCCGGAGTGCCAGAGGATTCTCGTCTCGTACATCCGCGACTTCTTTGCGGGCCGGGAGGCCTACGACTGCGCCGTTTTCGACGACGGGGTCGATTTCCTGGCGGCTGCGGTACAGGTCGACCTCCTTTTCCTCGACATCGTGATGGCGCACACCAACGGCATCGAGGTCGCCCGCCGCGTCCGCGAGCGCGACGCCAACGCGGTCATCGTCTTTGTGACCGAGGCGGTCCAGTACGCGCTCGAAGGCTACGGGGTGCATGCCCTCGACTTTCTCGTCAAGCCGCTGTACTACACGAGCTTCTGCACGACGGTCCAGCGGGCCCTCGACGTCTTCAAGCGGCGCGCGCCCAACATGCTGCGCATCGATTACGACAAAACGGTCAGCTACGTCGACATCGCCTCCATCTTCAGCATCGAGACCAGCAGCAAGAAGACGCTGCTCCATGCGCAGTCGGGCGACTATTGGAGCAACGGCACGATGAAGGAGCTTGAGGAAAAGCTTGCGCCGTTCGGTTTTGCGCGCTGCCACCAGGCCTACATCGTCAACGTCGCCTACGTCGAAAGCGTGCGCAAGAAAGAGGTCCTCGTGCACGGTCAGTGGATTCCGCTGAGCAGGTATCGGCGCGAGGAGTTCATCGCGCGGCTTGTCAAGGAAGTCGGGGCGATGGTCTGATGAACGAGATCGCCGCGTGGGTGCCGGCGTTTCGGGCGGTGGTCAACTGCCTGGGCCTGGTGCTCTTCTCCCTCGGCATGGTGCCGAGCGCGCGGGTCGCCCTGTTTCGGCTGCCGTGCGAGGGGGGAGCGAAGGCGCTTCCGTGCCGCGCCCTCGCCCGCCTGCTGTCCCATGCGCTCCCGTTTGCCCTCATGGCGGCGGCCATGGTCGCGGTCAAGTGCTACGGCCTGCGTTTTTTCTGGGACTTTGTAGCCAGCGTGGGCATTTTTACCGCCTACCTGCTGTGGTTGCGGCGCATCGGGCTGCGCAACTCCGTCTACGTCTCCGTCATCGCGTTTCTCGTCACCGACTTCTGCGTGGCGCTGACCAACTCCATCTACCGGTACGGCCCCGTGCTCGACACGCTCCCCAAGCTCGTCGCGCCCGAATGCGTCTATGCGGCGGCGATGGCGGCCCTGTGCCTCTTTCTGCGCCGCTACGCCCCGGCCGACGCGACGTCGATCCGGCCGTCGAGCTTCGCCATCCTGCTGGTGTCGCTGCTGCCCTACCTCGTCATCCGCAGCTCGACGTTCTTCTATTTTCTCGACGGTGTGCAGGGCCGGACGCTCGATGCGGTGCTGTTCCTCACGATCATCGCGACGTTTGCGGCGTTCGTCGGCAACTACAGCGCCATCCGCGCCGCGTCGGAGCGGGCGCGCCGCCTGCAGCTCGAGATGGAGGTGCGCGAACGCCAGAAGCGCTACGAGGTGCGCAGGGAGACGATGAACGAGGTCAATCGGCGCTACCACGACATGGTGAAGTATGCGCGCATGCGCGCGCAGGCCGGCACCGCGGGTTCGGTGGACGGTTACCTGGAGCAGCGCATGACCGAGGACCTGTCTCTCGCGTCGCTTCAGGAGACGGGGAGCGGCATCGTGGACATGGTGCTGTGGGAGGCGGACGAGCGCTGCCGCAAGGAGGGCTTGCGCCTGGTGGCGGTGGTGGACGCGCGCGACACGGGGTTCGTCTGCGACTACGACCTGCGCACCGTCGTGGGCAACGCGCTCGACAACGCCGTCGAGGCGGCAGTCGGCGTGGAGGACCCCGAAAAACGCGAGGTGAACGTCAGGATGGGCCGCGTCAACCAGATGGTGTTCCTGCGCGTCGAGAACTATTTCGCCGGCGAGCTGCGCGAGCGGGCGGGCCGGCTGCTCACGACCAAGGGCGAGGGGTCGGGCCACGGCTACGGCGTCGAGAACATCAGGCTCGCGGCCGAGCGCTACGGCGGGTCGCTGGCCTACGAGCGGCAGGGCGACCGCTTCGTCCTGACGGTGATGCTCCCCATGCCGTAGGGGGCCGCGCCGACATCTGCCACGGGTGCCACTTGGCCCCCGTATCGTGCGAGGCGTCGGACGGCGTTGAAGCACCCTTTCCTGGCAGGTACAACGGTTCGCAAGAGGGTTTGCGGGGAGCGCACCGGGCGCGTCCCGGCCCTGTTCGCGAAAGGAGAACAACCATGTCAAGGCTTTCAAGGCGCGACTTCATCGTCGGCAGCGCGGGCGTCGCCGCGTTCGGCGCCATGGCCGCGGCGGCCTTGGCCGACGAGGCCCCGGCCGAAGGGGGCGCCCCCGAGGGCGAAGGCGGGTCGGAGGCCGGGGAGGGCTCTGCTGCCGAGGGCGGCGGCTCCCCTCCGATGATGGCCGCCGAGTCGATCGAGGACTCCGACTGGCGCACCGCACCGTCCATCGACGACTACGAGATTGCGACCGAATACGACTGCGAGGTCCTCGTCTGCGGCACCGGCTACGCCGGCGCCACCGCGATGCGCAAGGCGGCCGTCGACGGCAAGCAGGTCATCGGCTTTGACGCCCAGTACCAGGAGTCCTTCAACCTCTACGGAGGCGACATCGGCTGCTTCAACTCGACCTACCAGGAGAGCATCGGCATCCCCGAGGTCGTTCCCTCGGAATTCTATACCAACTGGCAGATGTGCTGCGGCAACCGCGCCGAACCCGACCTGCTCAAGTACTTCGCCCACAACGCCGGCACCGCGTTCGACTTCTTCACGAGCGTAAGCGAGGGCATCGAGGAGACCTACAGCACCTACGCCTGGGAGAACATCCCCGACGAATGGACCAGCCAGTGCGGGCACTTCCAGACCTATCCCGGAGCCGTCAGCATCAAGAACTACGGCAGCTCGCAGGTGCCGCTCGACAACATCGCCGACGCCGTCGACAACTACGGCGCGCAGATGTTCTGGAGCCACTCGCTCGTGATGCTGGTGACCGACGACTCCGGCGCGGTGATTGGCGCCATCGCCCAGAACCTCGACGACGAGACCTACGTGCGCTTCAATGCCTCCACGGCCGTCATCGTCGCCTGCGGAGACTTCTCGGCCAACGGTTCCATGGCGCGCGAGCTGCTTGCCGAGGTCTTGGAAAGCAACCCCACGACCGAGACCCCTTCGGGCTCGGGCCGCAGCGGTATGGGCCAGAAGGCCATGTACTGGGCCGGCGGCGCGTTCGAAATCGGGCCGCGTGCCGGCATGGGCGGCGTGAGCGGCAACCCCATGGGCATATGGAAGGGCTCGCACGTCTGCCTTATCGACAAAGACGGCTATCGCTTCTGCAACGAGGCGTTTGCGCACAACTTTGTGGCAGGCATCCCGGCGCAGCGCCGAGAGGCGGGCCTGGCGAGCGTGTGGGGTTCGAACTTCTACGAGCCGCTGTCGCGCGGCCCCATCGGCCACCTCAACCTCGACGACTGGGCCGCGCTTGAGGAGCAGAAGGAAGTCTTCACCGCCGACCACGAAGATTCGGGCGCCGAGGGCTTCGACTACAACGGCACGACCGTCTACTGCTCCAACGACCCGCTGACCTTGGCCGGCTACCTGGGCTACGAGGGCGCCGCGGCCGAGCAGTTCGCCGCAAGCATCGAGCGCTACAACGAGATGGCCGCCGAGGGCGTCGACGACGACTACGGCAAGCCCGCCGAGGTCTTCCAGTCCCTTGAGCCCCCGTACTTCGCCACCTACAGCACGATGAGCGGCGGCGCGGGCATCATGGTCTCGCTGGCCGGCATGTTCTGCGACCGCAACGGCCAGGTGCGCGCGCAGGAGACCTTCACGCCCATCCCCGGTCTGTTTGCGGCCGGCAACTGCATGGGCGGGCGCTTCCCGCTGCAGTACACGTCGCCCATCAACGGCGTGTCCATCGCCTGGGCCGTGACGAGCGGCTACCAGGTGGGCGAGTACGTGGCCACGCTGTAGCGGCGTCTTGGACATAAGCGAAGCGGCCCGGGGCCGCCTGCCGGCAAGGCGGGCGGCCCCGGGCTTTCCTTGCGGTGCGCGCGGGACGTGCGGGGGCGACGCGTGCAGGAGGCGCGTGCCCTACGCGCGGCCGAGCAGGGCGGCGCGGACCTCGCCGTAGCGGTGCCCTCCCAGCAGCGTGAGGCGCGCCGCCGCGCCGCCGCGTTCGAGCAGCCCGTCCGCCTCGAGCCGCTCGACTGTTCGCGCCAGGGTCTGGTCGCTGGCGGCCAAGGCGTCGAGCGCACGCGCGTCCATTCCCGCGGCGGCGAACAGCCCGTCCGCGACGCGCCGCCGCGCCTCCTCGGCCTTATCCAGGACGTGCGACGCGGCGAGTACCTTCGTGTAGTCGCCCGCATGGCGCGTGTAGACGGCGAGGTCGTCGGTGTTCCTGCAGTACACGCCTGCATAGCGCGACTCCGCCCCAAGGCCGAAGCCCACCGCGTCCACACCGCGGCACGCCTCTTCGACGCGCCGGGAGGCAAACCCCTCGCGGGCGAAGTGGTGCTGCGTGTAGCGTCGATAGCCGTGTTCCTCCAGGGCCTGCACGCCGGCCCGGTAGAGGTCGAAGCGCCGATTCTCGTCGGGGTAGACGTGCCGAGGCGAAGAGGGGCGCTTGAGGAGCTGCCGCTCGTAGGCGTCCTTGACCGTCGTGCCTTCGCTCAGGCGCAGGGGCCGCAGCGTGACGTGCGTCGCTCCCAGGCGCGCGCACATGCCGGCCGACGAGGCGAGCGTGGTTGCGCTCTGGCCCTCGAGCCCGTAGAGCAGCGATATGTCGAAGTTCGCATGGCGGCTGCCGGCCGCGACCTGCACGGCGTCCTGCACGGCCCCGAGCGTGAAGCCCTGCCCGAGCGACAGGTGTTGGGGCGCGTCGAACGTCTCCTGCTCAAATTCGAGCCGGTCGACCTTGCTGCGCGCAAGCGCGTCGAACAGGGCGGCGCTGACGTCGGCGGGAGTGCAGGCCAGCGTGGTCTCGCAGTCGTCGGCGACGGCGAGGGAGCCGCGTATGCGAGCAAGCAGGCCGCGCAGCAGCTCGCCGCCGAGCAGGTTGGGCGAGCCTCCCGTGACATACAGCGAGCTGACCTCGTAGCCTTGCAGGTCGGGGGCGAGGGAGGAGATCTCGGCGGCCAGCGCGGCGGCGTAGTCCGCCATGGCGGCCGCCGGCTCCCCCGGGCATACCAGCGCGTCGCAGTAGCCGCAGCGCGTGCGGCAGAAGGGAACGTACAGTGTGACGGCAAGCGGCTTTGCCCCGGCCGGGGTCGGTCTGTTCATGGTGCCACCTCGCTGTCTTGTGCGCCTGGGACGATTACGCCGTCCATGATACTGCACGCCGCGCGCTCGTCCGGGGTCACCTGGGACCCCTATGGTGCCATCTGGCGAGGCGAAGCGGGCGCCTGCCGGGAAACAGGTGGGATTGTTGCCGAGCCGCACCTGCCGTCCGTTCGACGCGCGATATCTGGTCTCACCCTCCCGATTGCGAATCTTGACGCTCTTGGCGTCCGGGTATACACTCCCCGAAACAGCATAGGCGCCCTCCTGGGGGAGTAGTTAGCACGCGGTGCGGTCGCGTGCGATATGTCAACATACTGACGGCTCTTTTGTCTGGCATATCTTAATTAACGAGACTCAGGCATGATTAACCAATCGTGCCTGGTCTTTTTGGCCCGCGCACGGTTATCGTGCGTGGGCCTTTTTGCTGTCGGGCAGTGTTGGTAGGAAGGAGAGGAGGCTGCCGATATGAACGCGTTCACGGAACCTAAGGGAACGCTGCTCAAAACACTGCGCACCGACGAAAAGAAAGGCATGTCCGAAGAGGAGGTCGAGCGGAGCCGACGCGAGCATGGCGAGAACCGCCTGACGCGCCAGCGGCCTGAGACCATCTGGAAGAGGGTCTGGGACGCGGCGACGGAGCCCATGATCCTCATGCTGATCGCGGCGGGCCTGATAGCGCTGGCGGTCAACGTCTACCGGAGCGTGACCGGAGGGGACGCCGACTACCTCGAGTGCGTCGGGGTGTTTGCGGCCATTTCGCTGTCGGTCGCCATCAGCGTGGTCATGGAGGGCAGGAGCGCCAAGGCCTTCGAGGCGCTGTCCGACATCAGCGCCAACGTCCCTGTGAGGGTGGTGCGCGACGGCGGGACGACGACGGTGGGCCAGACCGAGCTCGTGGTCGGCGACGTCGTCTTGCTGGCCACCGGCGACAAGGTCCCGGCGGACGGGCGCCTTTTGGAGAGCACGGAGCTGGCCGTGGACGAGTCGGCCCTGACGGGCGAGAGCGAGCCGGCGTCCAAGGACGCGCTGGCCGTGATCGAGGATGCGGGGACGCCGCTCGCGGAGCGTCGGAACATGGTCTATGGCGGCACCTTCGTCACGGGCGGCCACTGCCGGGCGGTCGTCACGGCGGTGGGGGACGCGACCGAGTTCGGCACCATAGCCCGCGAACTGACAAGCGTCGAGAAGACGAGCACGCCCCTGCAGGAGAAGCTCGCCCGCCTCGGGAAGACCATCACGGTGCTGGGCGTCGCCGCGGCCGCAATCGTGTTCGTCTCCGAGCTCGTCTCGTTTGCGTTTCAGGGAAGGCTGGTCTTGGACGAGGTCATGGACGCCTTCGTCACCAGCATCGTCCTGATCGTGGCCGCCGTCCCGGAGGGGCTCCCCACCATCGTGGCGGTCTCGCTTTCCATCAACATCATCAAGCTTGCGCGGCAGAACGCCCTTGTGAGGAAGATGATCGCTTCGGAGACCATCGGGTGCGTCAACGTCGTCTGCTCGGACAAGACGGGCACGCTGACGGAGAACAGGATGACCGTCGGCGGCCTCTACGACGGGGACGGTTGGCATGACGGCTGCGAGGGCGTGCCGTCGGAGTGGCTGTCCCACAACATCTGCCTGAACACGACGGCGGACATCGGCTCCGACGGCCGGTTCATCGGCAACCCCACCGAGTGCGCCATGCTCAACTTCTACGAGAGGTCGCTGGCGCGCGGTGCGGGCGGGAAGGCCTACCGGGACGAGCGTGCCGAGCACGACACCGTGGAGTCGTTCCCGTTCTCGTCCGAGCTGAAGCACATGACGACTATATCGAAGGTCGACGGGAGGGTCATAGCCTACGTCAAAGGCAGCCCGGAAGCGGTTTTCGGCATGTGCCGAATCGACGCGCAGGCCAAGCATGACGCCGAAGAGCATCTCGTGCGGGCCCAGGAGAGGGCCATGCGCACCATCGCATTCGCACACAAGGAGCTGCACGAGATCAAGGACTACGCGCTCGAGCCCTTCCATCACGAGATGGAAAGCGACATGGAGTTCGACGGGTTCGTCGCCATATCCGACCCGCTGCGCGGCGACGTGTGCGAAGCGGTGCGGTCGTGCAAGGGCGCGGGCATCGACCTCAAGATACTGACCGGCGACAACATCGTCACCGCCACGGCGATAGCCGACGAGCTGCACCTGCGCGACGGGGGCGCCGTCGCCGTGGAGGCCCGCGAGATCGCCGACATGGACGACGAGGAGCTGTCCCGCAGGCTTCCCTCCATCTGCGTGATCGCCCGCAGCACCCCTTCCGTGAAGATGCGCGTCGTCAAGCTGCTGAAGAAGGCCGGCAACGTGGTGGGTGTGACGGGCGACGGCATCAACGACGCGCCCGCCCTCAAGAACGCCGACGTCGGCATCGCGATGGGCGTCTCCGGCACCGAGGTCGCCAAAGAGGCAAGCGACATCGTGCTTTTGGACGACTCCTTCTCGACGATCGTCAAGGCGGTCGAGTGGGGGCGCAACATCTACGAGAACTTCAAGCGCTTCATCAGCTTCCAGCTTACGGTTAACGTGGCCTCGGTGATCGTGGTGTTTGTGTCGATCCTCATGGGGATGGACGCCCCGTTCACCGCGCTCGAGCTCCTGTGGATCAACATCATCATGGACGGGCCGCCTGCGCTCACCCTGGGGCTGGAGCCGAACCACTCCAACCTCATGGAGCGCAGGCCGGTCAGGCGTGGGGACAACATCGTGACGGGCCCGATGCTGGCCCGCATCGTCGTCACCGCGGTCTACATGTCCGTCGTCTTTCTCGTCCAGTACCGGTTCAACTTCCTCGGCGTCGCCGAGGGGCAGGAGAAGACCGTGCTGTTCTCCATGTTCGTCTTCTTCCAGCTCTTCAACGCCTTCAACTGCCGCGAACTGCGCGGCGACAGCATCTTCAAGAGCATCCTGAAGAACAGGCTCATGCTCGTCGTGGTGGGCTGCACCTTTGCGCTGCAGGTCGTCATCGTCCAGTTTGCCGGAGCGTTCTTCTCGACCGTCCCGCTCGGCATCGTCACGTGGGTCGAGATCGTCGCCATCGGCCTCAGCGTGGTCGTGCTGTCGGAGGTCGTGAAGTTCGCATGGAGGCTTGCGTCAAAGTCCCGGATGCGAGCGGTTTGCGCCGCGGGGGAGGACCGCGACTAACGCCCGGTCGGGCCCGGCGGTGTCGGAAGCCTGCCGCCGGGCCCCGCCCCGATGTCCTCTTTGCCGTGCAGAACCTTTCCGAACAGCTCGGACACGGTACGCGACGCGTCCACAAGACGTGCCGTCTCGTCATCGGACAGCATGGAAAACCGTTCTTCGAGCATGCACTTCGATTCGTTCCATTGCTGGTCGAGGAACTCCTTCCCCTGCGTTGTGAGCGACGCGATGACGCGCCGGCCGTCTTGGGCGCGTTCCACCAGGCCGTCGTCCACGAGGGGTGCGACGGTGCGGGTCGCCTGCTCCTTCGAGACGGCGAGGCATCGGGCGAGTTCGCCCATGCTCATACTGCCGACGTAAAGCAGCGCGCCCAGCGCAGCCGCCTGCAGCTTGGTCAGGCCGCAGCGGTCCTCGAACAGAATCTGCCGCGCAACGCCCTGGTAGAGGAAGAACGCTCCGACAATGGTGTCGAACTCATCCTGTTTCACGTGGACGTTCCTCTGGGGTCGTGCGGATGTCGTCGGACGCCGGTCCTACCGCAAACGCGAGGCAGCGTGCGGAAGGAGGCGACCGTCCAGTCCTAGGTTGACGTATGGCAACAATATAGCATGTTTGTCAAGAGCTGAAATTGCCCGATTATTGATTTTACTCAACGGTTATACTCCCTCAGTTCTGCGTTTTCAGAAAGGAGTTCCTGTATGCCGTTGGGTCTTAAGAGAAATCAGATCGTCATGATCGCGGTGATGCTGACGGGCACGCTGCTCGCCGTGCTCAACGCGACGTTCATGTCGCCGGCGCTTCCCACGATCATGGAGGACCTGGGGGTCACGCGCACCACGGCGCAATGGCTTACGAGCGGCTACTCGCTCATCGAGGCGTGCGTCATCCCGCTGTCGGCCTATCTCATGGGGCGCTTCCCCACACGCCGGCTGTTCATCACCGGCATGTTCATTTTCGGTGCGGGCTGCCTGGTGGCGCTGAGCGCCCCGGCGTTCCCGTTCCTGCTCGCCGGGCGCATGCTGCAGGCGGTTGCCACCGGCATGGTCATGCCCATGGTGATGACGGTGATCCTGCTTATGTTCCCGCGCGAGAGGCGCGGCTCGGCCATGGGCATCATCGGCCTCATCATCGGTTTCGCCCCGGCCATCGGCCCGTCGCTGTCGGGTGTGCTCGTCGACAACCTGGGATGGCGGTGGTTGTTCGGCACCGTCCTCATCCTTACGATCGTCGTCATCGTCCTTGCGATTCGCTTCCTCGAGAACTTCGGCGAGTTCGAGCGCACCTCGTTCGACCCGCTGTCGGTGGTCCTTTCGACCGTGGGCCTGCTGTGCCTGCTTTACGGCCTGTCCAGCATCTCCTCGGCGACCAACATCGCGGTCCCCGTCGTGCTCATCGTGGTCGGCCTGGCAATCGTCGGGCTGTATGCCTACCGCCAGCTGCACCTCGACCAGCCCATGCTGCACATCGACATCCTCAAGACGCGCCGTTACGTCACCGCGGTCGGCGTCATCATGATCCTGCAGGCCACGTTGCTGGGCCTCGAGGTCATCACGCCTCTCTACATCCAGGACGTGCGCGGCTACTCAGCCACCGTCTCGGGCGTGGCCATGCTGCCCGGCGCCGTCATCGGCGCCATCGCCGGCGTGTTCGCAGGTCGCCTGTTCGACCGGTTCGGCGTGCGCAAGGTCGTTCTGCCGGGCGCGTGCGTGATGGTCGTGGGCGGTTTTCTGCTCACGCGGCTGGGAATGGATTCCCCCATCATCATGGTGACGATTGCCTACACCGTCATGGCGTTTGGCCTGCAGTTCATCACCACGCCGGTCAACACCTGGGGCGTCAACTCGCTTGACAACTCCATGGTGCGCCACGCCCAACCCCTCTCGAACACCCTTAACCAGGTGGCCGGTTCGTGCGGCACGGCGCTGCTCGTCTCGATTTCGTCCATAGCCATCCAGCTGTCTTCCGACCAGGACGAGCTCGTCGCGTCCGAGTTCGGCGACCATGCGGCCTTCTGCGGCGCCTTCGTCCTGATGCTTATCGTCCTGGTCCTCATCGTGGCGCTGGTGCGCAACATGAAGGGCGACCGCGTCCCCCAGGCTGCTCCCGCCGAACCCGCCGGGTCTGTCGAGAGCACGTCCGTGGTTGCCGACGGCGTCGTGCCCCTGGTCGCCTCGGCGATGAACGCCGACCCCTACTATGTGAGCGACGCCTCCACGGTCAGGGACGCCATCCGGATGCTCGACAGCTTCCAGACAAGCGGCGTGCCGGTGGTCGACGCCGGCCGCACCGTGGTGGGCTTTATCTCCGACGGCGACATCGCCGACTACCTGGGCAGCCGCAACCTCTCGATCTTCGACGCAAAGCTCAACCTCGTGAGCTTCTACGACAACGAGGAGTTCCACAAGGCGGTGGGCGACCTTCTGGACCTCGGCGTCATGAGTGTCGCGACCAAGCACGTCGTGTCGGTCTCGCGCGACATGCGTCTTGACGCCGCCATCCGCATCATGGCCGACCGCCATATCAAGAAGATGCCCGTGGTGGACGCCGACGGCAAGATCGTGGGCACCTTGAGCCGTCGCGACGTCATTCGCGCGATCGTGCGGAGTGACCCGAACCGCTCCGGCCAAAGTGAGGCATAGACGGCCTGCGGCAAGAAACAAGATCTGTGACGACGGCGGGGCGGCCAGGGCGCGGATGCGCGGACGGCCGCCCCGCGGCGTTGGGGCGCAGCCGTCCGCGAAGCGCTGTGCGGCGGCCCCGGACGGGCAAGCGCCAAGCCGGCCTTTGGTTCTGGCCCCACGGCCAGGGCGGAGCCTTGCGGGCCCCTTCTGCTAAGTTTTGCAGCTTATCGATATGCCGGCAGACGGCATGGGCGGGCTGCTGACGACGGGCGCGTCTTCGTTATTTCTTTCTAGCGTTTTTTGCAGCGCCCAAACCGCCGCGGTCGTTTTTGCGCGGCCCTCCGTCTGCCTGTGGACCGTCTGCGGCGGAGTCTTGACTGCGATGGAGCGGCTCGTGCCTCGATGCGTGTCCTTCGGAATCGAACACGGGGTCGTCGGCGGGCAGGACGGTGTCGACGTGGGTCTGCGGGTTGTAATAGTGCCGCAAGACCGGCTCGAACAGGTGAAGCCTCACGACGAATACGATCGAGACGGCCACGAGTACGACGAAGATGACGATACGCGGCCCTACGGTCACCTGGGTGATGGCGAAGGCGCCCACCGACAGCAGGATGCTCCAGCCGTAGATGAGCAGCACGGCTTGGCGCTGGTCGAACCCTTGGTTGATGAGGCGGTGCTGGATGTGGCCCTTGTCGGCCTGGCCGATGCTCGTGTGACCGCGTTTGCGGCGCACGATGGCGGCGAAGGTGTCGATGATGGGCACGCCGGCCACGATGAGCGGGACGATGAGCGTCGTGAGGGCCGCGGTGCGCGTCACGCCGAGCAGAGCCACCATGCCGAGCAGAAAGCCGATGGTGAGGGCCCCCGAGTCGCCCATGAAGACGCTTGCGGGGTGGAAGTTGTAGCGCAGGAAGCCCACGCAGCAGCCCGACAGGGCGATGGCGAGCGCCGCCGCGTCGAGGCGCCCCGACATGAGCGTCAGCAGGAACAGCGAGGCCGACGCGATGGCCGTGATGCCTGTGGCCAGGCCGTCAAGGCCGTCGATAAGGTTGATGATGTTGGCGAAAGCCACCAGGTAGACGACCGTGATGGGGTAGGCGAGCCATCCCAGTGACAGCTCCCCGTGCCCGAACGGGTTCACGATGTTGCCGATGAGCAGCCCGGCGGCGGCGGCGAGCGAGGCGGCGAGCACCTGGCCGGCGAACTTTTGGACCGGTTTGAGCGAGCGCAAGTCGTCAATGAGGCCGGTGGCGAAGATGACGAGCGTCGCGACGCCGAGCAGCGGGTAGTTGATCTCCATCGTGGGGTGGGGGATGAGCACGATCGGCCAGTCGAAGAACGTGGTGCCGACGTACTGTGCGAGGAGCGCGGCGATGAGGCCGCAGAAGATGGCGACGCCTCCCATACGGGGTATGGGGACCTTGTTGATGCGGCGCGCACTGGGGTAGTCGATGGCGTTGAAGCGCACGGCCAGCCGTTTGGCAAACGGCGTCGTGAGCACGGTGACCACCAGGCCTATGAGGAAGAGCATGAGAAACGGCAACCAGGTAGTCATGGCATCCTCACGTTGGGGCGAACAGGCTGTTTGGGTGCCCCGCGGTTTGCGCCGGGACGTCCAAACGCCGGGACAGATACTAGCACAGGCGGGGTCCTGCCCGGTTACGGGAAAAGTCCGGGCGGAAGGCGTCCAGGTAAAATGCGCCGAGCTATGACAGTTTTCAGTGAGGGGCGTTCAGGATTCTTACAGGCATGTTTCACATGCCCCGCCTTGCGCATGAGCGCCGCCGTGAAGGTCGGCGCCTCTGGGATGGACGCTGCGTGCTAGGGTCGTACCACGCAAAAGGCGGGACCCCGGCGCCTGTCGCCGGAAGCCCCGCCTTTGTTGCGAGAAAATCCTGCCACGCATCCCGTGACGCGCTGCTGCGGCGTGCGGGACAAAACCGGCGTGCTGTTTAGTGGCCTGTACGCTTGTTGGAGCGCACGCGGCGCACGATAAGCACGATTGCGACGATGACGAGCGCCACGCCCACGACGGCTCCGACGGCCATGGCGGCGATGTTGGTGGAGTCGCCGGTCTGGGGCAGCGTCTCGGTGGTGCCGGTGTCCGTGGAGTCCTGCTGCACGATCTTCCAGTTGGCCGTCACGGTGCCGGTGAAGTTGCCCTTGCCCTGCAGCGTGACCGTGGCGTTGCCGACGTTGGTGTTGCTGCTGTACCCCACGATCTCATAGTCGGTGCCCTCAACGAGCACGAGGTCGCCCACGGTGACCGAGACCGGCTTGGGGGTGAGCGCCTGGCCCGTGTAGTTCATGTTCGGCATCACGATGGTGGTGCTGCTCATGTTGACCGGGGCGATGACGAACGTGGTGTCGATGCTGTCGCAGTAGTTGCCTGTGCCGGTGACCACCACGTGCGCCGTGCCGGCGTCGGTGTTCTGGTCGTAGCTCACGGTGTAGTCGGTGCCGTTGACGAGCACCGTGGTGCCGTCGGTGACGGTGACCTCGGGCGTGATGGCGGATCCGGTGTAGGTCGCCGTGGCGATGGGGCTGATCTGCGCGTTCCCCTTGATGCTCTTGGCGGCGATGGTGAACTCGACCGTCGTGGTGCCTGTGTAGGAGCCCTTGCCCGTGATGGTGGCCGTGGCGGTGCCTGCGTTCACGTTGTTGCTGTAGGTGACCTCGTAGTCAGTGTTGGCGGTAAGTATGGTGTCGCCGAGCTGGACGGTGGGGGTCGGGGTCAGCTCGGTGCCGTCGTAGGTCTGGTCGGGGATGGAGATCTGGGCGTCGGCGATGTCGCCGACGATCTGGAAGGTGGCGGTGAGCTCGCCCGAATAGGCGCCGATGCCGGTGACGCGCACCGTGGCGGTGCCCACGTTGACGTTGTTATCGTAGCTCACGGTATAGTCGACGCCTTCTGTAAGCTGGGTACCGCTGAGCGTGACGTCGGGCTCGATGGCCTCGCCGGTGTAGGTTTGGTTGGCGATGGCGTTGATGGTGTGACCGGTGATGTCGATCGTGTCGGCCTGGGTCTCACCCTCGGCCTCGGTGTCTTCGCCGGCCTGTTCGTCCTCGGTGCCTTCCTCGGAGGTCTGCTCCTCGCTTTCGGACGAGCCTTCGCCTGCGTCCTCACCCTCGG
>CAZUFB010000006.1:28152-30392 GCA_964619775.1 uncultured Coriobacteriaceae bacterium | reverse complement strand
GGCGTAGTAGACCAGCGTCACGGACGCGCCCGCATCGACGAGCTCGCCTTCGGCGGGGCTGGTCTCGTAGACTGTGCCTACGCTTTCGGCATCGGGGGCCGCCTCGCCTTCGACAAGCGTGGTCTCAAGGCCGGAGACGGAGATGGACTCAGTCGCCTCCTCGATGCTGGAACCTAAGACGCTGGGCACCTCAACCTGTGTGGTCCCTACGATCTCGAAGGTGCGGGTGGCGGAGCCGGTGACCGACGCGCCCTCGACGGCGGTGATGGTGAGGGTCGCCGTGCCCGGCTCGACGTTGTCGGTGTAGGTGTAGGTGTACTGGCTTGGGTCGACCGTTGAGTTGTCGGGGTCGATGACCGTGAAGCGCGGCTCGATGGGCTCTCCGGTGGCTTCATAAGAGGCCACGATGCCCGCGATGGTGCAGTCGGCCAGGTTGACGGTGCTCGACGCCGGCTCGCCGCCGGTCACGGTGACGGAGAAGATAAACGAGCCGGCCGTCCCGGTGCCGCTGATGGTGCACGTGCCCGAGCCCACGCCCGTCACGGTGCCGCTCGCATCGACGCTCGCCACGGCGGGGTCGCTCGAGTTCCAGGTCAGACCGGCGTTGCTGAGGGTGGCGGAGGTGTCCGAGAAGCTTGCGGTGCCCGAGCCGTAGGCGATGTCTCCCGTCACGGTGACGGGGATGGCGATGGTCTGCGCCGTGTCGGCCTCGACCGACAGCTCGCTGTCCGCGGTGCCCACCTGGACGTTGCCGGCCGTCACGTCGACGAGGTAGGTCGTCGCGCCCGAGGCGGTCTCGGATGTGCCGCCGTCGGCCCCGTCGACGGCGAGCTCGATGGCCCAATAGGCGGTGCCTGCGTCGTCGACGACCATGCCGATGCCGATGTTGGTGACGTTCTCGGCGGTCAGCAGGGCGCGCTGCTCGTCGGTGAGGGCGGCGAGGACCGTGCTTGCGTCGGTTGCGCCGTCGGCGCCGGCGCGCACAAGGATCTCGGCGGTGGCGCGGCCGCCCGAGGCGGTGGAGAACAGCGACCCGTCGGGGCGGATGTGGGTCGCGAGGAGGGTGCTTTCGGCGGCGCGCTGGTAGGCGGCGCTTTCGAGCAAGCCGTCGCGCCCGAGGGCCCCCAGGCCGCTTTCGCTGCGCAGGGCGTCCACGGCGTCGTAGAGCTGGGCCGCCTGGTCGACGTCGTTGGTGAGGCCGAGGGCGACCCCCACCACCGAGTCGGCCGCCGTCGCGTTGGCAAGGGCCTCGTCGGCGGCCGCCTGGTCGGACGTCAGCGAGCTTGCCTCGATGCTGGCGTTCGCAGCCTGTTCCTCGGCCGCGTCCTCGACGACCTGTTCCGCAGACGCCTCGGCGGTCGGCTCGCCCTCGTCGGCGAAGGCGAGGGCCGACAGCCCGAGGCCGGCGGCTGCAATCGTGGCGGTCAACGCGGCTGCAACGAGCCGCATGCCCGGAGCTGTGCTGCGTGTCGTATTCATAGATACTCCAATCGGCGACCGGAACGTCGTGCTGCACCGCCGCATGCCTGAAGGCTGCGACGGGTGGGACCCACTGCTTCATCCAACAGTTTACTCCCGCGGGTGCCTGAATGCCGATGCCGGCGGCCCTGTGCACACGGGAACCAAACCTTTTAAACCCTTCTTAAGAATTTTAAGAATTTGCGTCCGGACCGACACGGCGGACCTGCGAACGGCATGGGCGGCTGCCCTGTCCGGGTGGACGGGGCCGGTCCGGCGTCGTGTTGCGTGCCCAGGAGCAAGGGCGGTCCGCTGGGCCGCCGCGCGAGGTCGCCGAGCGGGGTGGGTTGGGGGCGATGCGCATGCGAGGGCGGATGCGCACGAGGGGTCTCCTAAACGCGCATGCAGGTTGCCTGTACGAGCGCCACAAGCGCCCCGAGGTCGTCTTCGACCCTGGTGGTGTAAAACCCCAGCCGCCTGCCCGCGCGGTCGGCCGTGCAGGTGGCGACGAGACGCGTCCCTTTGGCGGCCGCGACGTACTCGACGGAACTTGCGGCGGTCACCGCCGGCTGCTGCCCGAAGTTCGATGCGACGGCCAGGGCGAAGTCGGCGAGCGTGAAGACGGCCCCTCCCATGACGGCCCCCATCGCGTTGCGGTGGCAGGGGAGGATCTCGAAGCTGCACACGGCGCGCCCGGGCTCGACCTCGTCGATGCGGGCGCCCAGCTGCTCGGATGCAAAGCGGTCGGCGGCAAACTGGGCGCGCGCGGCGTCGAGCGCGCC
>CAZUFB010000006.1:0-28052 GCA_964619775.1 uncultured Coriobacteriaceae bacterium | reverse complement strand
GCTCGGATGCAAAGCGGTCGGCGGCAAACTGGGCGCGCGCGGCGTCGAGCGCGCCGGTCGGGGGTTCTTCTCCACAATTTGCGGGCGCGGGTGGCAAGGGCTGCTCGGACATGGCGGTCTCCTGTCGGCTGAAAGAAAGTTGCAGGTACGTCATCTTGCGCCACGGCCGCCTGTGTGCAAGGGCGCACGGTGGCGGTGCCGTGCGCGTCCACGCGGCGAGGGGGCGGGCGGGCTCGTTGTTAAGATTTCGCCCAGCGGCGCTGGTGCGGGCCGGCGCAACGGTTATACTAGCACCAACCCAGCCTCCGCGACTTAGCTGCGGTGGGCCGACACATTAACGCAGGGAGCTCTAGTACTCGCGCCCTATGGATATCCTCCTTTGTTGGGGAAGCCAGAATGCGCGATGCGGGCACCCACCTTGTAAGGTGGGCCATTCTTGCACTAGCGGGGGTTGGGTCTTTTGCATGCCGCACCCGAGGGGCGCGTCGGCCGCGGAAGGCGGTGGGCGTGCCCTTCGTCCGTTGTGCCGCGTGGCACGAGGTGCGGGGTGCGGGACCGTCGCTAAGGGTGTGTGGTTTGGGTGTGTGCACGTTGACAGGCGTGCCCGTCGCTGCAACAATAACCTCCGCATTCAGCGCATGGGGATGTGGCTCAGTTGGGAGAGCGCTGCCTTCGCAAGGCAGAGGCCGGGGGTTCGAATCCCCTCATCTCCACCACTGCACACGCGAGGCCGGACGGGGTACCCGTTCGGCCTTTTTTGTTGAGCGCGCACGGCTCGGCCTCGGTGCGCAGGACCGGCGCCGTGTGGCGTGCGTGTGGCCGCGCGGTCTTTGTGTTCGCGTCGTCCTCGCCTTGCATATGATGCAAGGCGAGGGACGCCCGGTGTCGCGGCACACGGATGGGAGGACGCTATGGCGCGTGAACGGAACGTTTCGACGCCCGACGGCTCGTACGCCTCGGGTGCCGGCCGTCCCACCGGTTCGGGCCAGGGGCGTCGCGACGGCAGGGCGTATGGCCCCGACGAGACGTACGGCCGCCCGCCCCGCGCCGCCTCCGGCCCCTATGGCGGCGCGGGCCCGTACGGCCGCGACGGAGCTCGCGGGCACGGCGGCAGGGGCGGGGCGTACGATCCGCGCGCCTTTCGTGGGGAACGGGCTGGTTCAGGCGGCGAAGGGGGAGGCCGCGGCCCGTCGGTCGGTTCTGCCGGAAACGCGGCCGGCCCGGACGACCCGTACGGTCCCCGCAGCTCCGGCCGAGCGCGCGCCGTCTCGAACCCCTCCGATCCCCTTTCTCCGCCCGGTTCGCGCAGCTCGTCGGGCACCCTCCCCGTGCGGCCGGCCCGCGACGTTTCCGACGGTTCCCGCCGTACGCCCGTCGCGCCGCGACCCTCGGAGGAGCGGCCCCGGGGGTCGGCGCGGCCTTCCGACGCCGGCGACCCGGCCACCGTGCCCGGCCGGTCGGGCACGCGCGCCGCGAAGGCTCCTGCGCGCTGGGCCGCCTCCCCGCGCGGCGATGCCGCACCCGACGTCCGGCTTGCCGGTTCGGTGGGCCTAGACCCCGGCGGGGGCCGCAAAGGCCCCGTGATGAGCCGTCGCAAGCTGTTCGGCATACTGGGCGGGGTGTTCGCGGCGGCGATGGGTGCCGTGGGCCTCACATGGTTTTTCCACCGCATGGTGACGTTCACGGTCAACGGCACGACGCGCGAGGCGCCGCGGGGCTCGAGCGTGGCCGACATCATCGCGCGCGGCTACGCGTATCCGGTCTACGGCAACCTCGTCTCCATCGCCGAGGACGGCGAGACCCCCAGCGTCATCGAGTTCTATGTAGGTAACCCCTACACGCTCACGGTCAACGGCACCCCGGTCGACATCGATACCTACCGCCTTTCGGCGGGCGACGTGCTCGAGTTCTCCGACGGCACCGACGTCACCGAGGACGTCACCCAGGAGAACACCGTGGTTCCCTGCGGCATCCAGATGCCCGACGACTCGTGGCTTCTCAGCGCCATTGGCTACGTGGCCCAATGGGGCGTAAACGGGGTCTCGACGGTCGAGACGGGCGTGTCTTCGCAAAAGGTGGTGGACCGCGGGATAACCAAGGAGCCCCAGGACCTCATCATCACCCGCGGAAGCGTGAACCCCGACGACGGGCGCCTGCTCGTGGCGCTTACCTTCGACGACGGGCCCGACCTCGAGTACACGCCCCAGTATCTCGACATCCTGGCAAGCTACGGTGCCAAGGCGACCTTTTTCAACGTGGGCAACGTCGCCGACGCCGACGAGGAGTACCTTGCGCTTTCCAAGCGCTGCGCCGACGAGGGGCACCAGGTGGCGAGCCACACCTATACTCACGACATGGTGACCCTGTCGGGCATGGACGACGAGACGCGCAACGCCGACATCCAGCAGGGGTTCGACACGGTGTCGGAGGCGACGGGCGTGCCCACCCAGGTCATGCGCCCGCCCACCGGCGAGTTTCGCGCCTCGCAGTACCTCACCTACCTGCGCGAGCAGGGCGACATCGCCTATTCGGCCTACTGGACGGTCGACACGCTCGACTGGGACATCGTCAGCAGCACGGGACTGGAAGACGGTGCCGCGCAGATCGTGGCCAACGCCACGGCGAACTTCGACGGCGACAACTACAACGGGGCCATCATCCTCATGCACGACGGCGGTGGCGACCGCAGCCGCGACGTGGTGGCCCTGCCGAGCATCATCGAGTTCTTCCAGAACGCCGGCTACGAGCTGGTGACGCTCAACGAGATGATCGCCGCCGACTCGACGTTCCCCTCGTGGGTGTCGGCCGGCTACGTCGAGCGCCCTGCCGACGCCGTGGTGCCCGACGAGACGGCGACGGTAACCTACCTGCAGTATTAGGGCGACGCAACGACGGTGCCGGTTGCGTGGCGCGGCCCCCGTCCGTCTTCGTCGTCTCCCGTTCGGTCGTTCTCGTCGAACTTTCCCGCCCGGGGTGCGGCGTTCTGCCGGCGGGCGTACAATGGCGCCGCATGGACGCCCGTTCGCAGCCGGCGAGCGGGCACTTTCGTTTTGGGGAGGTCGTCGGTATGGTGCGGGTCGGGGTTGTCGGGGCGACGGGGTATGCGGGCGCCGAGCTGGTGCGGCTCGTTGCGGGCCACCCGCAGATGGTGCTTGTGCGCGTCACGTCGGGCAAGGAGGCCGGCCAGAGGCTCGACGCCGTCTACCCGGGGTTGGTGGGCGTCTGCGACGCCGAGCTGGTCGCACCCGACGCGGATGACCTGGCGGCGAGCTGCGACCTGGTGTTCCTTGCGGTGCCCCACACGGCGGCGCTCGCCGTCGTCCCGCGGCTTGCGGCCGCCGGGGTCGCCGTGGTGGACCTCTCGGCAGACTACCGGCTGGCCGACGCCGACGTCTACGAGGCGTGGTACGCGCCGCACACCTCGCGCGACCTGCTCGCCAAGGCGGTCTACTGCATCCCCGAGCTCAACCGCGCCGACGTCGTGCGCCTGGCGGGCCTGCCCCGGGACGAGCCGCGCCTGGTGGCCAACCCGGGCTGCTACCCCACCGCCTCCACGCTCGCCGCGGCGCCGCTGCTGCGCGCGGGCCTGCTCGCCGAGGGCGCGGCGGTGGTCGTCGACGCCGTCTCGGGCGTGTCGGGCGCGGGCAAGGGGTGCACGGCGCGTACGCATTTCTGCGGGGCGACCGAGAACGTCGAGGCGTACGGGGTCGCCGGGCACCGCCACACCCCCGAGATCGAGCAGAACTTCGCGCGCCTGGCCGGCCGCGAGGTGCGCGTCGCCTTCACGCCGCACCTTGCCCCGCTCAAGCGCGGCCTGCTCGCGACCGTGTATCTGCCGCTTGCGCGCGGGGTGGATGCCGCCGAGCTGCAGGCGCTCTACGAGGGGGCCTACGCGGGCGAGGCGTTCGTGGCGACGCTGCCGGCGGGGGCGCAGCCGCGCACGGCGAGCGTGGCGGGGTCGAACCGGGCGCAGGTGGCCGTGGCGCTCGACGGACGCACGGGCATGGCGGTCGCGACCTGCGCCATCGACAACCTGGGTAAAGGCGCCGCCGGGCAGGCCGTCCAAAATGCGAACCTTCTGTGCTCACTTGACGAGCGCATGGGTTTGGATGCCTCTGTTCCACTCATTTAGCTGTATATTGCCGCACAATCTATTCATTGCGATACATAGAGGAGCGTCATGGCATCCGACACGGCATACGAACCTCTCAAGGTTCCGGCACCCGCGCCGTTCGCGGGTGAGGCCGTCGGGGGAGGCGTGTGCGCGGCGGTCGGCTTCAGGGCCTCCGCGGTGCACGCGGGTTTTCGCCGCAACCCAGAGCGTTTCGACCTGTCCCTGGTCGCCGCCGACGGCCCGGTCGCGGCGGCGGGCGTCTTCACGCAGAACCGCTTCTGCGCCGCGCCGGTCTCCTTCGACCGCGACCAGCTTGCGGCGAGCGGCGGCTTCGCGCGTGCCGTCGTGGTGAACTCGGGCACCGCCAACGCCGCGACCGGCGAGCCGGGGCTGGAGAACGCGCGCTCCACGGCCCGCATGCTGGCCGAGGTGCTCGGCTGCCCTGAGGAGCAGGTGCTCGTCGCAAGCACCGGCGTCATCGGCCAGCACCTCGACATGGGGGTCATGGCGGCCGGCCTGCCGAAGGTCGCCGCGTCTTTGGGGCGCGACCCCGAGGCCAACGACCTGGCCGCCGCCCAGGGCATCATGACGACCGACACCGTGCCCAAGCGCGCGGCCGTTGCCTACGCCGACCCGTCGGGGGCCGTCTACCGCGTGGGAGGCATGTGCAAGGGCTCGGGTATGATCAGCCCCAACATGGCCACGATGATCGCCGTCGTGACGACCGACGCGCCCGTGGCCCCGCAGCCCCTGCAGCAGGCCCTGCGCGCGGCGGCCGACGCCACGTTCAACCGCGTGACCGTGGACTCCGACACCTCCACCAACGACTCGTGCTTCGCCCTGGCGAGCGGCGCGGCGGGCGGCGAGCCCATCGACGCCGCCGCGGGCGAGCGCTACGAGGCGTTCGCCGCGGCCCTTACCGCCGTGTGCGACAGCCTGGCCCGTCAGATCGCGGCCGACGGCGAGGGGGCTACCAAGCTTGTGCGCGTCGTCGTGACGGGCGCCGCCTCGCAGGCCGACGCCGACGCCGCCGCGCGGACCGTGGCGACCTCGCCGCTGGTCAAGACCGCCGTCGCCGGTCACGACGCCAACTGGGGCCGCATCGCCGCCGCCCTGGGGCGTTCGGGTGCCCGGTTCGACCAGCGCTGCGTCGGCATCGACATCCTAGGCATCCCGGTGTGCCGCGAGGGCCTTGTGGTGGGGTTCGACGAGGACGAGGCGCTGAGGCGTTTCGAGGGCTCCCAGGTCGACATCGTATGCGACCTGGGGGCGGGCGACGCCTGCGCCACCGTCTGGACGTGCGACCTCACGCACGGCTACGTCTCCATCAACGCGGATTACAGGAGCTAGCGACATGGGCATCCGGCCGGAAAGCCCGCCGCTCGACCCGCAGCGCAGCGACACCGCCGTCGCCCAGGAGCGGGCGCGCATCCTCACCCAGGCCCTGCCGTGGGTCAAGGCCATGGCAGGCACCACGGTGGTCATCAAGTACGGCGGCGCCGCCATGGTCGACGAGGCCCTGCGCGCCTCGGTGATGGAGGACATCATGCTCATGAAGCTCGTGGGCGTGAACCCCATCATCGTGCACGGCGGCGGCAAGGACATCTCGGCCCTGGTGGAGGCCCTCGGCCTGCCCGTCGAGTTCAAGGACGGCCTGCGCGTCACGACCCCCGAGGTCATGCGCGTCGTAAGCATGGTGCTCTCGGGCAAGGTGAACGAGGAGCTGGTGCTGGCGCTCAATGCCCACGGCCCGCTTGCGGTGGGGCTGTCGGGCGTGGACGGCTCGATGGTGCACTGCAGCATCCCCGACCCGAGCGCGGGCCGCGTCGGCACGATCGAGATGGTCGACGCGGACGTCATCGCGACGCTCGTGAACGAGGGCTACATCCCCGTCGTGGCGAGCGTGGGCGTGGGTCCCGACGGTCAGGCGGTGAACATCAACGCCGACATCTTCGCCAGCGCCCTGGCCCAGACGTGCGAGGCCTCCAAGATCGTGTTCCTCACCGACGTCGACGGTCTTTACCGGGACTTTTCGGACAAAGGCTCGCTCATCGGCCGCATGACCGCTTCCGACGCCCGCGCGCTCGTCGACGGCGGGACGCTGAGCAAGGGGATGATCCCCAAGGTGCGCGCCGCCGTGGAGGCGCTCGAAGGCGGCGTGCAGCGTGCGCACATCCTCAACGGCACGCAGCCCCACTCGCTCGTGCTCGAACTGTTCACCGACACCGGCATCGGCACGATGATAACGGCGACCGACGAGGACCTGTTCCGCCACGACGTCGCCGCGTGCGTGCCGCGTTTCGCCATCAACTAGCGCCGCGGCCGCCCCGCCTGCGGCCGACGCGCCGCGGGCGGGGCGGCGGTATCGTCTGCCGTCCCACCTACGGAAGAGGAGCGTCCCATGCCCACCGAGACCTACCGGCGCGCCATCGAGCTCGACGGCGCCTACGTCATGCACACCTACGGCCGCTCGCCGGTGCTCTTCGAGCGCGGCGAAGGCATGCGGCTCTACGACGACGAGGGCACCGCCTACCTCGACTTTCTCGCTGCCATCGCCGTGTGCCCCCTGGGTCACGCCCACCCTGCGGTGACCGCCGCGGTGAGCGGCCAGGCGGGCAGGCTGCTGCAGTCCTCCAACTACTTCTACAGTCTCGAGCGCGGCGAGGTTGCCGCCGAGCTGGCCCGTCTGGCCGGGCCGGAGCACGAGTGGAAGTCGTTCTTCGGCAACTCGGGCGCCGAGGCCAACGAGTGCGCGATGAAGGTCGCCCGCCGCTGGGGCGTCGAGCACAAGGGACCCGGCTGCCAGACCATCGTGGTGATGCGGGGCGGCTTCCACGGCCGCACGATGGAGACGCTCGCCGCCACGGCCCAAGACTGGCTGCAGGAACCGTTCCAGCCGCTGCCGGGGGGTTTCCGCCCGATTCCGGTTAACGACTGCGCCGCGCTCGACGCCGCCGTGGGCCCCGACGTGTGCGCGATCATGATGGAGCCCGTCCAGGGCGAAAGCGGCGTGTGGCCCCTGACCGACGAGTTCCTTATGCACGTGCGCAAGACAGCCGACGAGCGCGGCTGCCTGGTCATTTTCGACGAGGTGCAGACGGGCCTCTACCGCACCGGCAGGCCGTTCTGCTTCCAGACGGTCGAGGCCGCCGGCCCCCAGGGCGTGGTGCCCGACATCTTCACGCTGGCCAAAGGCATCGCCAACGGCGTCCCCTGCGGCGCATGCGTGGCGCGCGGCGAGGTGGCCGAGGTGATGAGGCCCGGCATGCAGGGGTCGACCTTCGGCGGCGGGCAGATAGCGATGGCCGCGGCCAAGGCGACCCTGACCAGCTTGGCCAAGCTCAAGCTCGACGAGCGCGCAGCCGAGATGGGTGCCTATCTGCGCGGGCGCCTGGCCGAGGTTCCCTACGTCACCGACGTGCGCGGCAAGGGCCTTATGGTGGGCGCTACCATCGAGGGCTTTGACGCGCACGACGTGGTGGCGCGCCTGCTGACCGAGCACCACATCGTGGCCAACGCCTGCAACGACACCGTGCTGCGGTTCCTGCCGCCGCTGATCGTGGGCGCGGCCGAGATCGACGAGTTGGTCGACGCGCTCAAGGCTCTGGCGTAGACGCGGGAAGGGGGAAGGGGCGTGCGGGCACGGTTACGCCTGCACGCCGGCCCGCACCGCAACCCCCAGTCGCCTCCCTACCCCTTGAGCGCCCGGTCGAGGAAGGCTACCACGCGCGCCACGACCTCGGGCTGCCAGAACGCGGCGTCCATGTGTTCGGCGCCCGCAAGCTCCAGCAGCGTGGCGTCAGCGCCGGCCGCCGCGAGCTTCTCGTAGAAGCGCACACTGTCAGCGGGCGGCACCACGGCGTCGGCCGTGCCCTGCAGGATGAGGAAGGGCGGGCAGCCGGCCCTGCCCGTGCAGGCTGCGGCGACGTACTCTTCGGGGTTGGCCGCGGCCACCAGCTCGGGGGCGTCCTCGGGCTCGGCTCCGAGCAGGTTGCGATACACGTAGTCGAAGGCGTGCGACGCGTTGTCGCGCTTGGCGGTGAGCGGGCTCACGACGCCGTAGTAGTCCACGACAGCCTGAACCCGGCTCGTCTGATCGAGGTTCGCCCCCACGTCGAAGCTCGCGACGTCGCCCGTGAGGCCCAGCAGGCTCGCCTGATGACCGCCCGCGCTCTCCCCGGCGGCGGCAATGCGGGCCGGGTCGATACCCCAGCGGTCGGCATTGGCGCGCAGGTAGCGCACCGCGGCCTTGGCGTCTTCGAGCGGCGCGGGGAAGGGTGCCTTGTTGGAGTCGCGGTATTCGGCGCTCGCCACCACGTAGCCCGCGCGCACCACGTCCACCAGGTTGGGCAGGTGCACGTTGCAGTCGCAGTCCATCCAGCCGCCGCCGCACAGCCACAGCAGGCACGGCAGCGGGCCGGCGGCGCCCAGGGGGCGCATGACCGACAGCTTGAGGTCGCGCGTGGTGCGCCCCAGCCAGCCGGGCACCTGGGCGAAGGTAACGTTTGCGTCGAGGTCGATGGGGAGGCGCTCGATGGGTACGGTCAGGGTTTCGCGCATGGCGTACGTCCTTTCTCTTCGTGGCCGCGGGCGCAACCGCCCCGCTTGGCCTGCCAGGTGGGACGGGGAGTCGGGGCGACGGCCGTCCGATACCGACAAGGCCCCGAGGCCGGCAGGTACGTGCTGCGGGTCGGGGCCTTGTCTACATGCAGGTCGGCGGAGCCTGCCGGTAAGCCGGGTTCTGTCGTGGACGGCCATTTATCTTGGGTCGAGCGTTGCCGCCGGCCTCTTCTCAGGCAACCCGGACGCGGGTCGGGCCAACCCATGGCGCCCCTATTTGCCTTTTCTCCGGATGGGGTTTGCCAAGCCGCGCCGTTGCCGACGCGCTGGTGCGCTCTTACCGCACCGTTTCAGCTTTTCTCCCGCAACACCGCGGTCGAAACCGCCTTGTGCGGGGGAGTCTTCTTTTCTGTGGCACTTTCCGTCGGGTCGCCCCGCCCGGCCGTTAGCCGGCATCCTGCCCTGTGGAGCCCGGACTTTCCTCACCGGGCGCGGCCCGAGGGCCGTTCCCTAGCGCGGTCGTCTGGCATGCTCCGCCAAGCGGCCATTCTAGCACGGCGTTCCATTCCAGACGGGATGCACCGGATACGGGTGGCTCCGCCCTCCGAGCATCTACACAAGCAGGGCGCTCTGTTTCTGGAAAGGCGCCCCGCTGCTCCTAGCGGTTCGTGTCCCCGGCCGCGAGCATTATGAGCTCCTTGTAAGAATGGATTTCCATCTTGCTGTAAATGTTGCCGACGTGCTCCTTCACAGTCCAGCCGCTGAGTGACAGCTCGTCGGCGATTTCCTGACGGGTCCTGCCCATCAGAAGCAGTTCGAGCACCTCGGATTCGCGCGGTGTCAAACGGTACCGGTCGGTTAGGTCGTTGCGGACCTTGGCAATGCGGGTCTTGTAGCTTTCGTTTTCAGGCAGCCTTTTGAAGGTGAAGGCGGTTGCGTCGCTGGCGCTGTTCGGGAGAAAGGGAACTACTGCGATGGTGGTCAGCATGGCGACGGCCGTGGTTAAACCCCAGGCCTCATTCCCACCGATCCCGTTCTGAAAGAAGATGAACAGCCCGCCTGTCAAACACCCCACGGCAACGAAGAGAGCATAGTTGACTGGCATGACCGTCAAGATGCGCTGTCCAGTTTTATAGCAGATCTCTATGGAGAAGAACGCCATTGCGATACCCTGCACTACCGCTATGGCCTTGGTGAGCAGATAGGGGACGAGCGGCAAGTAGCTTTGTATAACGGGCATTAAGGGGTTTTATCGGCGCTGTGGGAATGATGGGAGCCATCGGCGCCATGGGCGCTGCGGGTTCAGTTGCTTTCGCTGACGAGGCCGAGGTCGCCGACGATGCGTTCGGAGTGGACGAGGACTTCGTCCCGGGCGGTGGGTCGTTTGCCGAAGGTATGCTCGATCTCGGATGGACGGGCACCCCGCCTGAGGTTGCCGCGCTCGGCGGCTCCACCATGCCGCTCGCCGAGCTTAACCGCCGCCGCCAGGCCTACATCGACTCCCAGACCGACTACACCTGCGAAGACGGCACCGTCATCCCTGCCGTGTATGTCAAGATGCGCGCGCTTATCCATAGCTACGGCATGGGCTGTGGGAACACCCCGCGCGACAACAGTTTCGACGATGTTATGGCAAAGTTCACCGAGGACGAGGCCCAGGCCTTCCTCGACATGCCGATGGGCGAGAAGTTCACGGCCATCGACCTGTACGAGAAGACCGGCCGCCCCCTCGACGAGTGCAAGGAGCTGTGCGAGCACGCCGCCGACGCCGGCTACCTGTGCCGTTTCACGACCAACAACGGCATCACCTATCACCACGCCCCCTTCTTCCAGGGCGTCGTCGAATACCATCTCGCTGACGCTATCGCACAGCCGGGGTATAACACGGGAATTGTCGGTGCGGACATGGTTGGCGAGAACAGCGACATGGGCACCACCGGCACCCCTGTGTTCTACGCCATACCGTGTGACAAGTCTGTTGTGGCCGACGAGACCGTCCTGCCCTTCGACGACGTCGAGGCCATCATCGCATCAAAGGGCAAACTTGCCATCGCCCCTTGCTACTGCCGCTATACCGCGCTCGGTCGGAGCGGTGCGGAGGACATACCCACGTTTGAGGATTTTGCCACCGGGGAGTTCGAGGAATATTTCTCGCCGCTGTGCGACCACCGTGTCGAGACCTGCCTTATGATGGGCGACGAGGCCGAGTACTGGATTCACATGGGTCTGGCGCGCGAGATTTCCCAGGAAGACGCCCTGCGCTACATGAAGCGCAGCTGCGACGACGGCTTCGTCCTGCAGAGTTGTTTCACCAAGGACACCGGTACCATCTGCTCGTGCAGCATTGCCGGCAGTTGCGGAATCCTGGCCTCCAATTGGGCGTCGCTCGGCAGTGCCGAGGCCATCGGCGCCTCTAAGCCCTATGGGCAGATCAGCCACTACAACCTCGAGGTGGACCTCGACAAGTGCATCCAGTGCGGCACCTGCGCGGCCCGCTGCCCGCTCGAGACCATCACGATGGACGAGGAGACCGGCTACCCGGTTGTCGGCCCCAACTGCTTCCGCTGCGGCCAGTGCGCCTACGTGTGCCCGCAGGAGGCCCGCCAGCTCGTTGCACGTCCCGAAGAGCAGAACATAGAGTTGCCGCGCGACTTCCTTGACGACGGCAACATGAAGGCTGCCTACCGCTTCGAGCACGGGCTGATCTTCTAAAGGCTGCCGGTCGGACGGTCTGGCAGGGGAGGTTCGCTGCTCGGGCGGGCTTCTTCTGCCCTCCGGCCCGAAGGGTGTTGCCGGCAAGGTGCGGGGCTGCGTCCGTGCGGCCCCGTTCTCCGATGTGTAAGGAAGGTGCGGGGCCATGCATGAGATGGCGCTGGTGCGCAGGGTTGTCGATATTGTGCTGGAGGAGTGTGCGGGCAAGGATGTCACGTCCGTCAAGTCGGTGCATCTTGTCGTGGGCGAGCTGCGCGACGTGGTGGAAGATCTGGTGCCCGGCCTGTTCCGATGGCTGACGCGCGACACCATCGCCGCCGAGGCCGAGGTGGTCATGCGGCGCGTCCCCGCTATGGTGCGCTGCAACCGGTGCGGCGAGATTTTTCGCATCGACGTGCGCGACAAGGCGACGTGGGAGTGCCCGCGTTGTCACGCCTACCAGGACTATCGGCTGTTCTCGGGCAACGAGTTCCGCATCGAGTGCATTGAGGTGGAAGCCGGTGGGTCGGGCGAGCCGGACGAGCCGCCTACAGATGCGTGTGCTGAAGAGATCGGCGCCCCTGCGGCATAAGGGGGCGCCGTGGTTGGGGTGCCTCCGCTCCGCCGCGTGCCGCTTGCCCAACGCCTGACCTTGGCCAATGAGGCCGCGAGTGCATGCTTTCGACGGGAACGCCGGTCAATCTCCCACCGAATGCATGCGAGAGGAGCCGCTCTGGCGAAGAGTCATGACTTCCGACCTGCTGTTTTGCGCGACGCATCGGGCGGAGAAGGCTGTGCGGCCTGCTTTTGGCATACACTCGGCGGGCGATTGACCGGCACTTTTTCTGGATCACGCATTCGGAGCCCCCTTGACCGCGCCCGGGTTCTGCCTCCCCGTACGACCCCGGTGCCCCATCGGACGCCCGGGCCGTACGCGTTTCGCCCGGCCGGTGTGTCGCCCGGCTGCCCCGGTTTCGCAGCTCGCCTATAATCGTGCGCGACCGATTGCGCGCGGTGCCCCGCGGACGTCCCGCCCGTGCCGCCGCGCTCAATGCCCGTCCGCACGACCCAGAACAGGAGCCCGCCGTGAACAACCTGACCGCCGAACCCTGCCTTGACCTTGCCGGCGTCGATTGGGCTTCGGCGTGGACGGACGCGCAGAAGAAGCGCGCCGAGCCGGGCGACGCGGCGCACTGGACCAAGCGGTCGGCCTCGTACGGCGACCTGCGCCTGGGCGACTACGAGCGGGCGTTTCTCGACCGTGCGGGCATCGAGCCGGGCGAGACGGTGCTCGACTTCGGCTGCGGCATCGGCCTGCTGGCGGTGCCGCTCGCGCAGATGGGCTGCCGGGTGGTCGCGTGCGACTTCAGCGAGGGCATGCTTTCCGAGCTGGCGCGCTACGCCGATGCGGCCGGGGTGTCCGACGCCATCGAGACGCACCTGGTGGCGTGGGACGACGACTGGCAGGAGGCCGGCATCGAGTTCGGGTCGTGCGACGTCGCCATCGCCTCGCGCTCCATTGCGACGTCCGACATGCTCGGGGCCCTGCGCAAGCTCGACGCCACGGCCCGCCGGCGCGTGTGCGTCACGGTCGCCGCCGGCCGCTCCCCGCGTCGTGACGAGCGTGTCTACGAGGCGGTCGGCCGCCGGCGTGCGGGAGTGGTCGACTACGCCTACTGCATGGCGATCCTTTTTCAGCGCGGCGTGTTTCCCGAGCTGTCGTACATCGTGACGCACAGCCGCCCCGCCTTCGCCGACCGTGCGGCCGCGGTGCGCGAGCTGTCGGATATGCTCGGCGGCGACCTGAACCCGCAGGAGCAGGCTGCACTCGACGCATTCCTCGACGAGCACTACGCCGTCGACCCTGCCGCCAAGCCGGGCCGCACCTATGCGAGCGACGCGCTGCGCACCGTGCGTTGGGCGTTCGTCTCGTGGGGTCGGGAGGGGTAGGCGCAACGGGTCGGACGGGGCCCGGTACCTCCACGCGTTGCAGCGGTGAGCGGCCCCTGCGGCTTTCGCATGGTCCGTGCGGCAAGAATGCGGCCGAGTGTACGGGCGGCGGGAAGGTCGTGTCAAAAACGCCGCCGAGTGCGCTTTCCTCGGATGGGATAGACACCGAAAAGCCGATGGTTCGGCAACAAAACCGCAGTTCAGGCTTGCTGAAAGTAGCTGAACGGTCCGTGGGCTCGCCTTAGAGAAGCGCACCCGGCGAGT
Organism: uncultured Coriobacteriaceae bacterium; assembly: GCA_964619775.1. GTDB lineage: Bacteria > Actinomycetota > Coriobacteriia > Coriobacteriales > UMGS124 > CAZUFB01. The sequence continues at coordinate 14,473 of CAZUFB010000006.1, read as the reverse complement.
TTCTTGCCACGACCTGTTCCGCAAACGCGCACTCGGACGGGTTTTAGCCAAGCGCGCGGTCGCGCGACCAAGCCAGCCGAGGTCATCGTCGCCGCCGCCGGCAAGGCCGCCCACCTCGGCGGCGTCGTGGCCGCGTTCACCCCGCTGCCCGTCATCGCCGTCCCCATGAAGACGAGCGACCTGGGCGGCCTCGACTCGCTGCTCAGCATGGTGCAGATGCCCAGCGGGGTGCCGGTGGCCACGGTCGCCATCAACGGCGCCAGGAACGCCGCCATCCTGGCCTGCCAGATGCTCGGCACGAGCATGCCCGAGTACCGCGCCAAGGTCGTCGAGCTCAAGCGCCGGATGGCCGAGGCGTAGCGGGCGGGGCGTGGCGGAAGGCCTGTCGGGCGACTCGCCCCGTCTCCCGACCGCGCCGGGGCCTACCCGAACGCCAGCCGCCCGGGTTCGAGCGTCTGCAGCCAGCTGAGGTAGGTGTCGGGGTAGTGCGAGGCCACGAGCTGCCCCACGTCGAGGCTGCCCAAGGCGCTGAACAGGTTCGAGATGCCGTCGACGCTCAGGAACGTCGAGAGGTCGGCCACGCTGTGGGCAAGGTTCTCCTCCACCTCGTCGAGCAGGTTGCCGTCGGCCTCGGCGAATGGGCTCTTGACGTCGTAGAACCCCGTGATCTCGGCACGCCGGAGTTGCATATCCTCGTAGGCGTCGGCAAACCCGTCGCTGCCCGGCGCCGGCAGGCTCACCGTCACGCCGTAGCGGCCCCACCCCCATACCGCCAGCGGCAGGCGAGGCACCAGGTCGGTCGCGTTCACCACGTTGAAGATGTTGGCGTAGCGCTCGCCGTCGGCGTCGGCGGCCTGCGTGGTGTTGGGGGCGGCGAACGTGTAGGCGTACACGTGCTCCGGGGCGAAGCCCGCCTGGCCGGCGGCCTGCGCGTCCCCGTCGCCTTCATCGTCTACGGCCTGCGCATCCGTCAGGGCATTCCCGTCGAAGCGCGCCGCAAGCAGGTTGGCCACCGCGCCGCCCCGGCTGTGGCCGGTCACCAGCAGCGCCGCCTCGTCCGTGTCGACGCCGAGCTCGCTGCAGTAGGCGGCCAAGGCCTCGGCGATCTCCCCTTCGGCGCGGGTGAACCCCAGGTGCTCGTTGGCGTCGCCGTCGTCCGAGGAGTTCTGGAAGTTGAAGTTGCTCAGCCACTCGCTGCCGAAGGTGCCGCGGATGCCCACGAACACCAGGTCGCGCCCGTCGGCGAGGGTCTTGCGGGCAAGCACGTAGGCGGTCACGTCGGTGCTGCCGGTAAAGATGGCGGCCACCTCGTCGGACGCGACGCTGCGCTCGGCGTACGAGTCGGTCCGTATGTCGGTGAAGCCCAGGGCCTCGAGCGCCTCGGCCACGAAGTCGATGTCGGTGCGGCCCCCGTAGTAGGCCGACTCCGAGTTGACGACCGCCGCCAGCACCGCGCAGGCGCGCGCCAGCTCGTGGTTGTAGACGGTCGGGTCCTCCTCGAACCAGGCGTCGTCAAAGGTCAGGTTGGTGCTCACGATGCCCAGCTCGTTGTCGGCGTCGTTGCCTTCGGCTATCTCGCTGATGTAGCTCACGGTGGTCTGCGCGGGGTCGCCGAGGTCGGCCTGCAGGGCGGCGGGCTGCCCGGAGACGCCCTCGTCGGCGATGGCGGGGGCTGCCTGGAACACCGCGCCGCCGGAGAGCACGTGGTTGTAGACAAGCAGGATGCCGAAGACCAGGGTCGTCATGGCCAAAGGGACCGCGACGAGCGCCGTGATGCGCCGGTGCGGGTCGCGGCGCACCTTGCGCAGGTGCGGGGCGCCGCCGTCGTAGGGTTTGGGGCGGGTGCCGTCGGCATGCGCGTGCGGGGTGCGGTTGTGCTGCGACGGTGCGCGTCGTGCCATGGATGCTCCTCGGGTCTGCGGCCGGTTTCGGCCGGGCGCCGACGCCATTCTCTCATGCTTTGTTCCCCGGTTGGATGACGGCATCCTTTCAAATTCGTTCGATTTTCCGTCTTTGCCGTGCGCCCTCCGTACGGCCGCCTTAAGGTTGCCGTGCGGTTTTCCTAGGTTCGCCCCCGACCCGCGACCTTCTGTGCGGCCCGTGTGTGTTGTCTGGCAACGGCTTGCCTGCGTCGCCGCCCAACGGGCGTGCGAGCTTCTATCATTAGGGCGTTTCGCGAAAGCTGCCGCGCGACGCGTGCGAGGGCGGTGTGCGCAGAGGGCGCGCATGGGGTGCGCGAGCCCGAACGCACCGTTTGCGCGGCGTTTTTGCGGAGCGCTGCAGACGGGGCGTCCCGGCGGCCGCAAGGCCGGACCGACGCGCCCCGCGGTGCCCGCAGGCAGGAGAGGAGCCTTCCTATGACCCACCGTGCGCCCGAGTGCGCGTCCGAACAGCCTGACCTCGCGCAGCCCGCCACCGTGCGCCGGCTGTGCATGGGCAACGAGGCCATCGGTCTGGCGGCCCTCGCGGCGGGCGTCAACGTGGCGTGCGGCTACCCGGGCACGCCCTCCACCGAGATCGTCGAGACCGTCGCGCGCAACAACCCCGGCGGTGCCGTCCACGTGGAGTGGTCCACCAACGAGAAGGCCGCGCTCGAGCTGGCCGCCGGGGCAAGCTACGCGGGGGCGCGCGTCATCATGACCTGCAAGCAGGTGGGCATGAACGTCGCGTCAGACCCGCTCATGAGCCTGGCCTACGTGGGGGTGCGCGGCGGCCTTGTCGTCGTGGTGGCCGACGACCCAGGCCCTATCAGCAGCCAGACCGAGCAGGACAGCCGCCAGTTCGCGCAGTTCGCCCACGTGCCGGTGCTCGACCCCGCCACGCCCGAGGAGGCCTACGCCATGACGCTGGCGGCCTTCGAGTTGTCCGAGGCGTACGGCACGCCGGTTATCCTGCGGCCCACCACGCGCGTGGACCACGGCTGCGCGAGCATCGACGTGCCGGCCGACCTGGCCGCCGTTCCGCGCCACGAGATCCCCGGGTTTAAGAAAGACCCCCGCTGGGTCATCTTCCCGCCGCTGTCGCACCGCGCGCACGGCCGCATGTCGGCCGACCTTGCGCAGATCGCGCGCGAGTTCTGCACGAGCCCCTTCAACCGCCTTGAGGAGCGTGTGTGTGACGATTACGAGCTCTACCTGGGCATTGCCTGTGGCGGCGACTCGCGCGGCTACGTGCGCGAAGCCTGTGCGCGCCTTGAGCGGGCCGCCGCGGCCGCCGGATGCGAGCTTCCGAGCTACCGCCTGTTCGAGGTGGGCACGCCTTTCCCGTTCCCTGACGGGCTGGGGCGCGACTTCTTGCTCGGCCTGGCCGACGCCCTGGTGGTCGAGGAGCTTGAGCCGGTCATCGAGCGCAGCCTGCTGCAGCTCACCGGCCCCGTGGCGGCCGACGCCTACCTGCTCAGCTCGCCCACGGTGATCCACGGGCGGCTCGACGGGACCACCCCGGTGGCCGGCGAGTACTCGAGCGACATGCTTGTGCCCGTCGTCGCGCAGTTCCTCGGGGTGCCCGAGCTGGCCGAAGACGCGCTGGGCCGCCCGGACGGCAGCGCCGACGGTGCCCCCTGCGCAGACGAGCCTCCGGCCGAGCTGGTCCCGCCCCGCCCTCCGGTGCTGTGCGCAGGCTGCCCGCATCGCGCCTCGTTCATGGCGGTGAAGGCCGCCGCGAAGGCCGACGGCCTGCGCGTGAACTACGCGGGCGACATAGGGTGCTACACGCTGGGGTGCAACCGCCCGCTCGACGCGACCGACACCTGCCTGTGCATGGGCGCGGGTGTCACGGTGGCGCAGGGCCTCGAGACCGCCGCACGCCTGGCCGGCGACCCCGATACCCGCCACGTGGGCTTCGTGGGCGACTCGACGTTCTTTGCCAGCGCCATGACCGGCATCGCCAACGCCGTCTACAACCGCCACCGCATGGTGCTCTGCGTGCTCGACAACGCCACCACCGCCATGACCGGCTCGCAGCCGCACCCCGGCACGGGCGTCACCCTCATGGGAGGGCGCTCCAAGCCCATCTCGATCCCTGCGGTGTGCGAGGCCCTGGGGTGCGACCTGGTGGAGGTCGCCGACCCGCTCGACTTCGACGCGGCCGTTGCGGCGGCCCGCCGGGCGCTGGCGTGCGAGGGCGTTGCGGTCGTGGTGTTCCAGAGCCCGTGCGTGCAGACGTTTCGCGCGTTGCCCGCGGTGGAGGTGGACGCCGACGCCTGCCGCGGCTGCGGCCGCTGCGTGCGCGAGACCGGCTGCCCGGCGCTGAGCATGTCCGTGCCTGCTGGGGGGCGCCCGCGCGGCACAGCCCGGGTGGACCCGGCGCTGTGCTACGGGTGCGACCTGTGCCTGCGGTCGTGCGCGTTCGACGCCATCCGCACCCCGCGCGCCGGTATGGCGCCTGCGGAGTGCGACGCCTTGAGGAGGGGGACGGCTCGTGCCTAGGACCGACGAGACTCGTTTCAACTGCCTGGTCGCGGGCGTCGGCGGGCAGGGCGCCGTGCTGGCGAGCCGCATCGTCGCCGCGGCGTGCATGGCGCAGGGGAGCTTTGTGCGCACGGCCGAAACCATCGGCATGTCGCAGCGCGGCGGCAGCGTGACGAGCCACGTGCGCGTCGCGCCCACCGCCGACGACCTTCCGACCAGCATGATCCCGCACCGGGGGGCCGACCTGGTGCTCGCCTTCGAGCCGGGCGAGGCCGTACGCGCGTACGGCCTGCTCGCACCCGGCGGCTCGATGGTCTGCGCGACCCGCCCCGTGGTGCCGAGCGCCGCCGCGACGAGCGGCTACGACGGCCGTGCCCAGGTTGAGTGGCTGCAGGGGCATGTGGGGGAGGGGCGCTTCGTCGCCGTGGACCCTGCCGTGCTCGAGTGCGAAGGTCTGAGCGCGAAGTGTGCCAACGTTCTGCTGCTGGGTGCCGCCGCAGGCCTGGGGGCGCTGCCCTTCGGCGAGGACGACCTGCGCGCGGCCGTGCGCCAGCTCGTGAAACCCGCCTTCGTGGAGATGAACGAGCGCGTGCTGGCGCTCGGCGTGGGGCTGGCGCGCGGATAGAGGAGGCGCCGGGCGGGGCAGACCGTGCTCTTCGGTGTCCGGCTGCCGGGTGTTGTGCACCGTCGATTTTGCGATGACGCCAGCATACGGCACCGTTCGTCTTTTTACCCTTCGCGCTCCTCCCACGCCTCCAGGCGTGCGACTGTCTGCAGCGCTGTGGGTGCCGAGCCCAGCGCCCCGCGCCGCTCGACGCTCAGGCTGGCGGCGGCGCAGGCGTAGCGCGCGCAGGCGGCAAGGGCGTCGGGGCCGAGGAGGTCCAGGTCGTCGGCCGCCCGTACGTCGGCCTCGCGCAGCAGCCAGGCCAGGGCGGCTCCCCAGAACGCGTCGCCTGCGCCGGCGGTGTCCACCACCCGCCCGACCGGGTAGGCCGGCGCAAAGGCGCAGCCCCCGCGCGTCGCCAGGTAGGCCCCGTGCTCGTCCATCGTCACGGCAACCAGGCGCAGACCCCGCCCGAGCAGCTCGCGGGCCCCCGCGGCAACGTCGTCCAGGCCGGTGAGCAGTTCCATCTCGGCGGCGTTCACCTTAAGCAGGTCGGCCTGCCCCATCACAAGCGCGATGGCGTCGAGCATGTCCTGCCTGCGGTTCCAGGCGTGCGGGCGCGCGTTGGGGTCGCAGCTCACCAGGCGTCCGGCCCCGCGGGCCTCCCGCACGGCGCGCAAGGTGGCGGCGCGTGCCGGCTCGGCGCACAGCGAGAGCGACCCCACGTGCACCACGCGCGCCTGCCGGATGCTTTCCAGGTCGAGCTCGCCCTCGCGCAGCATGAGGTCGGCCCCCGGCTTGCGGGCGAACGAGTAGCTGAGACCGCCCTGCGCCGGGTCGTACGAGGCGAACGCCATCGTCGTGGCGTATGCGGGGTCGGTCAGCGCACCCGACAGGTCGACGCCTGCGGCCCCCAGCCGTTCGAGCAGGTAGTGTCCCAGTGCATCGTCGCCCACCTTGCCCACGAAGCCCGCGCGTACGCCCTGCGCGGCCAGCGCCGCGGCCACGTTGGCCGGCGCCCCTCCCGCCGCACGGGCGAACAGCGCCCGCGGTTCGGTACCGTCGCCCTGCAGGCCAGCGGCGTCGGCCTCCTCAACCCCCACCTGGATGAAGTCGACCAGCAGCTCGCCCACGGCCACGACGTCGAGGGGTCTGCCTGCGCCTTCGCCTGCGGCCGTGCCCGAGCCTGTGCTCGGTCGCCCACTCAGCTTGTCCGTTCCGTCCATCCCACACTGCCTTCTCCGCCGTTCCCGCGTAGATGTCGTCCATCGTAGCACGGCGGCAGCTCGCCCCGTCCTGCCGGGGTGGCTCGTGCTCGGCCGCGGTGCGGAACCGTATTATTGCCGAGGTTCCGCACGGGTGTCCTGCAATCAAAGTGGCATTCAGCTAATCCTCGAAAATCGAGTGCATATTTCCTCGAAAATAGAGTATGATTTGCCTCGAAAATAGAGTATGACGAGGTGGTTGGACGATGGGAGAAACAGGACGTCTCTACGGTTCGATGAAACCGAGCGGCTATCGTCCCCGGATTGTCGACGGTCAGATCAGCCGGCTGCTTGAGGCTTTCGGCGGCGTCGAAGTGCGCGGCACCAAATGGTGCGGCAAGACGTGGGCCGCCCTTGCCGCGGCCGAAAGCGTCATCCATGTCGACATGCCGAACGTCATGCCAATCGTGTCGGCAGATCCCGAATTTGCCTTGCAGGGCGCACGTCCCCATGTCGTTGACGAATGGCAGGAAGTGCCAGCCATTTGGGATGTCGCCCGACATGCGATTGACGCGGCGGGCGGGCAGCGCGGCATGTTCCTGCTGACCGGTTCGTCAACCCCAGCAAAAGACAAGGTCCACCACAGCGGCGCCGGCAGGATAGCTCGCCTTGACATGTCCACGCTCACGCTGTGGGAAAGCGGGGAGTCAACGGGGGACGTGTCGCTTTCCGGCTTGTTTGCCGGCGATTTTTCCCCCGTAGCGACCGAGGAACGGGGACTGCCGTACTATGCGGAAAAGATTTGCCGCGGCGGGTGGCCGGCGACCGTGCACGAGAGGCTTGAGGTCGCAACTGAAGCGGTCACCCAGTATCTTGAGGCGCTGTTCGAAGTGAGCGTGTCCAAAAAAGGCGGCGTACCTCAAACTGCACGACGGGTGGCGGCCTCGCTCGCACGCAACGTGGCGGCGTCCGCGACCCTCAAGACCCTGGCAGCCGATGTTTTGTGCGACGGTGCGAATGCCACGGCGACTTCGACGGTTTCGTTTTACCTCGACCTGTTCAAAGACCTTTACTTTGTCGAGGAACTCCCCGGTTGGGACGCACCCGTGCGCTCCAAGTCGCGCCTGCGGACCAAGCCGAAGCGTTATCTTGCCGATCCCTCGCTCACCGCGACGCTGCTCGGTGTGGGACCTTCCCGTCTTTTGGCAGACGGACAGCTCTTAGGACTTCTGTTCGAATCCTTGTGCATACATGACATTCGGGTCTATGCCTCCACGCTTGCAAACGCGACCCGCGACTCGTTGCGGTACTACCAGGACGCAGACGGGCTCGAGGTCGACGCCGTCATCGAGCTTGCAGACGGGACGTGGGCGGCCATCGAGGTGAAGCTTGGCGAGGACAAGGTGCCCGAGGGCATCGCGAACCTCGGACGGCTGCGCAGGAAAGTGGCGGCCAACCCGGCGGCGCGCAATCCCGAACCGGCGTTCATGGCGGTCGTCACGGCCAACTCCCCGTTTGCCCGCTACGACCGGGAGCACGGTGTGTACGTGCTGCCGCTCGCCGCGTTGCGCCCCTAGGGTGGTCCGTAGAATTGCTGCGCGAGGCGCGCGAGGACGACGCGTACAAGACTTGCACGGCAGCCCCATGGGCTCTCGTGACGGGCTCCCGTGCAAGCCGAGGCGGCCGATTTTGGGCAAATAGCCTTACCGTGAACGTCATGCAGCCTCCGGCGGGGGCTTTGGCGATATGACGGTGCCGGCAAACACCTTGTAAGCCTGCTGCACACCGGAACCGACCCCCATGGACCAGTTCCGGTGCGCAGTCTGTGTGCGGGTGACGGATGTTGTGAGGTTAGAGCCCGGCTACGTATTCGCCAGTGAACTTGCCCTGCGTCACGGCAAAGGCGATGCTTACGCCGCAGAGAACGGTGGTGTACTGGATACCAAAACGGCTGCCGGCCGTATTGCCTGCGGCGAACAATCCCCCGATGGGACGGAAGTCCTGGGTTTGCTGTAGTTCTTAGTATGGGTTATATCCCATATTATATCATGTATAATAGCAATACCGAAAAACCGGAGCAGGGGGCACCGACAGGAGGCGCTATGGAGGCGATTTTTTCGTCTACCGCGTTGGCAACGCGGCAGCGCGAGGTTAAAGACGCGGCGCGCGACGGGGTGGTCCGCATCACGGAGAACGGCAACGGCGCCTTTGTGTTCATGGGCGAGCAGGTGTTCGAGGACCTGATTGCCCGCGAACGGGCCGATGCGGCCTACGAGGCGCGCGTCGAGTACGCGATGCGCCGCTCTGATGGGGACTTTGCCACTGGCCGGCACGTGACGGGCCTCGATGCCCTCAAGTCTGCCGTTGCGGAGAAGCGCGCTGCCAAGGTGCGGGGATAGGTACTATGGCGACGCTGGATTTCTCCGAAGGCTTTGTGGACGATCTGGCGGAGGTTTCTTCGGAGCGGCTGCTCGAGTCTATCTATGCGGTGCTTGCACCGCTCGAGAGCCTGCCGCGCTATGGGTCTCCCGACATCCCCGCATCGCTGAGGCGCCGGTTCGGCCCCGACCTGCGCAAGCTGGTTGTCTCTCCGTACGACATCATCTACACCTACGACGAGGAGACGGACGTTGTGCGCGTGCACGGTCTGGTGCTGCAGCGGGCCGTCCAATAGTTTGTCCCGAGCGCCGCTGGGATTGCACGCGCGTTCCGCTGCGTGCCCATCGGGAGCTGCCCTACTCCTCCAGTCTGCCCCACTCTTCTACCGTGCTGCCGTCTGCAGGGTGGTTGGGGCCGACCCCAGGGCGTCGCGCCTCTCGATACTCAGGCTTGCGGTGGCGCAGACGTAGCGTACACCGGCTTTTCATGCGACTCTGGTCTGACTTCCCGATGCGGGACGTCGCGCGGGCTGTCCAAGTTGCCGGAGCGCCTCCATGTTGCCGGCAGACCACTGACTCCCGCGACGGAGCCGTTTCCCACCCGATTTTCTCCGGGCGCCCCTATGCCCCACTTCCTCTTGAACCCGCAGCTTAACGTACCCGACATATTCTATGGCGTCGCGTTGCCGCCCACCCATCCCCTCCCTTATGGCGAGCGTTTCCCATGGCGTGCCCTATGCTCGGAATCGTAGCGACGCCGGCGGGCTGCCGGGGCGGCCGACCCGCATCCTGCCGACGTTTGGATGCCAGCCGCGAGCGAAAAGGAGAGATCTGCATGTCTTCCATCACACGCAAGCAGTTTCTGTCAGGTGCTGCCGGTATGGCCGGAATCGCCGCCCTGGGTGCGACCTCGGCCGCCCTGGCCGATGAAGCCGCCGCGACGTCCACGGTCGAGTACCCCTTCGGTATGACCGCCGAGGACTACGCCGAGTCGGCTGCCGAGCTTGAGCCCATCACCGACTTTGCCGACGAGAAAACCTACGATATCGTTGTCGTGGGCGCCGGCACCTCGGGCGTCCCTGCTGTCCTGACCGCCCTTGAGGAGGGCTGTACGGTCGGTTGCCTTGAGAAGAACGCTTTCGCCGTTTCGCAGGGCAACGGCTGTACCGGCGTCGTTCTGCCCCATTGCTCCGAGAACGGCGCGCGCCGATTTATGTACAAGTGGATGGAGGTCAACAGCTTCCGCGCTGACTACGACTTGCTCGAGTTCTATACCATGCACTCCGGCGAGAGCATCCTGTGGACCTACAAGCACGCCATGGAGGTCGACTATCTGCCCGCCACCACCGGCATCACGCGCTACGACTACGAAGACGGCCAGTATGCCGTGGTCCTGCGCACGTCCTACGGAACCAAGCCCGAGGACATGATGAACCTTATCCAGAGGCTTGCCGAGCAAGCGGCCGAGCAAGGCGCCGAATTCTTCTACAGCACTCCCGGCGTGCAGCTCGTCGTTGACGACGACGGCGCCGTGACGGGCGTCGTCGGCAAGGACGCCGATGGCAACTATATCAAGTTCAACGCCAACATCGCCGTCATCATGGCTACGGGCGACTACCAGAACAACTCGGCCCTCATGGAGCGCTGGATGCCCGACGTGGCGCATTTCGAAAAAAAGCAGTTTAGCAAGACGGGAGACGGCATCCTTATGGCCATGGCCGCCGGCTGCAACATCGTTCCCGTCGGCCACCAGCGCCAGATGCACGATTTCGATTCCTGCCCGCAAAGCTTCACGAGCGCGCCGTTCCTCTACGTCGACGAGAACGCCAACCGCTTCATGTGCGAGGAGGTGCCGCACACCAGCCAGTGCGAGCTGGTGCGCAACCTCGAGGGGGCTCCCGGCAAGTTCAGCTTCATCATGGACGACGACTTCGACGTCATCGCTGCCGAGTGGGGCATCACCATCGACAAAGATACGATGCGCAACTACTTTCCCGGCCTGGAGGAGTATGCCCCCGGTATTCGCGGCAACCTTGCCGACGTGCACACCGCCGACACGCTGGAGGAGCTGGCAGAGTCGCTCGATATTCCCGCCGACCAGCTTGTAGCCACCGTCGAGCGCTACAACGAGCTGTGCGACTCCGGTGTCGATGCGGACTTCGGTAAGCAGGCTATGTACATGCGCAAGATCGAGAAGGCGCCGTTCTGGGCTGTCAAGCGCTGGATTCGCCTGACCTCGACGGGCGGTGGCAGCAAGGTCAATGGTACCTACCAGTGCATTCGTGAGGACGGTAGCGTCATCCCGGGTCTGTACTCGGTTGGTTTCGGCGCCGGCGCATTGAGTGGCGACGTCGACTGGAGCACCTATGTAGGCGGCATGTCGCTGGGTTCGTGCGTCAACAGCGGCCGCTATGCGACCATCCACGCCATTACCGGTGGGCTGGAGCCGACCACGCCCGTTACACTCGATGACATGCCCGCCGAGCTCACCGACCTGTTTGCATAAGGCATCCGTCGTATGGGTTAGGTGACGATACCGGGCCGTCGGTCTCGGTGCGGGTGGGTGCGAGAGCAATCGCGCCCACCCGGTTTTTAAACGGCCATGGAGCGCCGGTCGCGATTGGCCGGGTGTTCGAAGGGTGGGGCGGATGGACGAGGTCGACCTTCAAATCGAGTGGGCGAAGGCGCAGGCGTCTCTTGAGTTGCTTATCGAGGAACTTCCCAAAATAAAAAACGATCGTCGCGCCCTCATGCGCAGTGAGATCGGCTGGCAGATTGTCCATATTGCAAGCCATCGCAGTTCTGCTTGGGAATTGAGCGGCCAACTCGAGCAGCGTCTATCTGCGCTCGATGCCGACGATCCCCTGCGCAGCCGCTTTGAGGACGAGCTCGAACGTCAACAGGCCGTTGTCCGCGAGCAAGACGAACTCATGGCCGAGCGGCTTGCTGCGGGAGGCTTTGCCGACGAGGGAGAAGCTCGACGGGCCCGTCTGGAGCGAGAGCGGGTCCAGGAACTCGCCTCTAAAATCGCAGAGTATGAAGAGCGTTACCGTGCCGCGCTGGCTCGGTGCGCACGGATTGACGAGGCTCTTGACGAACGGGGTCAGTAGCTGCGGGGTGGGGAAGGCTCCTCGGCGCCATCGGAGCGGGGTTGTGGTTGACGACAATCAAAGGGTGCCGATACGTTCGATTAGCTCGTCTCTCGAATGGACTTCCAGTTTCCGGTAGACCCCCTTGATGTGACTTTGGGCAGTTGCTTTGGTGATGCCCATGAAATCGGCGACTTTGGCCAGGCTGTATCCCTGCGAATACAGCACGGCGACGGAAGCTTCTTTGGCGGTCAGCCCGTTCGCCGTAAGGAGGTCGTGCAGCGCGGGTCCCCTTTCCGTGCGGGTTTGTGCAGGCCACAATTTTGTCCGGGGCCCCTTCAACGGCATATCGGCAAAATGGTCGGAGAGCGCAACATACGTTCCAAAACCGACGAGCCCCGCACCGACGAGGCCGAACAACACTGCAAGGACGATGGTGTTTGCCGAAAGCGCACCGTTTTGTGCGGTTCCCGAAAACAACGCCGGAATAATCCCGTAACTGAGCGTCCACGAAAGCAAAACGACGGACAGCATGTTGACACAGAAGACGGGTATAGCCTCAAGGTGACGGTTCCGTGCGAGGTCGCAAACCAAAATCCAGAGTACGAATTCCATGCTCGAGCGGCTTACGATGACGATGTCGCCTCCGGCCCGCTTGCCGTCCATGACCAGGAACATGAACAGCCCGATCAGGAACAGCACCGAGAGTCCAAGCCATATGACCAGGGCGAGTCGGGGACAGGAGTCGAATATCGAAGGCCGTCGGTTTTCTTCGGGGACCCGACGGGGAGAAATGCTGCCCCGTCTCCAATAGAGCACGCAGATACACAGCAGCACAGATGTAAGAACAAGCGATGTGATGAACCGCAGGTTTGATGAGGGGTTGTCCAAGTCGACAATGCCCCGTACGGTCCCTCCTACTACAAGCATGGCCCCCACGATGGCGATGACAGGGGCGGTGCATTGTTTAAGGCGAAACCCGTCTGCGTGAGTTTGCGGCGAGACCTTGCACAACAGCCACCCCAGCCCGCTCCCCAGAGGCATGATTATGGCGGTGATGCTGTCCGGAAGCAGTATGCTGATCGTTCCGGCGTGGGAGAACAGCACGTAGCTAAGCCAAAACGAGGTGGCAAGCAGCATGACGGCCCGTCGATCCCACCGCATGGTGAAATAGGTGGCCCAGGCGAAGAAGGCGGCCAAAAAGCCGACGGCGGCGCAGGAGATGGAAATCCAGATAAAGCCCACTGCCAGATAACCGGAGTTTACGGCTGCGGCGATGCCGGCACCTACGGCGGCAAACGCGAAAAGGAAGGTACAGGTCCGCCGGTGGGTACGGAACAGCGGGGTTATCGTACGCCATTGGGTGAATGAGAAGACGCCTAAAACGACAAGCGCGGCTATAAACGCGACATGAGCCGATAGGTTGATTGACCCGAGCGGGACGTCGAGTTCGTTGGGGTATAGCACACGGGCGTACGAGGCATAACGAAACAGGGGCCAGAACATGGACATACCGAGAATCGGTGCAAGTGTGCCGCGCAGCAGGCCCCCGTGTTCTCGTGTTTCGCCCACAGTTCTCACCAGTGATCCCCCTTGTGTTTCACGGCGCGGCTATATACTACTATCTATTGTCGGCTGCAGAATACATGGCGACTGGTTGTGTATTTCACGGTTGGAACGGACTGCCGACAGGCTTTGAAAACTAGGTAAGACTCACCTCGAAACCAATTTAAAACCATTTGTTGAATCCAAAAACTGTCAGCCGTAGTAGCAGTTTTTATAAAAAACTGTCATTTCAAATGACAGTTTTCTATACTGACACCTGAAAGGGCTCGATCTATCGTCCGCTTGTACCGCACCCCTTGGCCTCGGTGTTGTGGTCGATTGGTCGTTACATGCAGAAGAGAAGGGAGACTTCCCATGGAGCGTTTGCACGACACGATTCGGTTGCTGCTCGAAGACTTCCATGCTTCGATACTGCCGTCGTTGCGCGGCACGCTTGTCAAACGCGATCTGTCGCTTGGTAAACCGCTCGAGCCCAAGATCGGCAACCTGGTCAAAGTGGTGGCGGGTATCCGCCGCTGCGGCAAGACGTTCCGCCTGTACCAGGAGATCGTCCGACTTATGGACGATGACGGCATCGTCTCCGGGCGCATCTGCTACTTCAACTTTGACGACGACCGCCTGCGGCCGTATCCGCCGGACATAATCAGCCAGGTTCTCGAGACGTTCTTCGAACTCCATCCTGATGCCCGTTCGGCAGGCGCCTACCTGTTCTTTGACGAAATCCAGGACGTGCCGAACTGGGATGCCACCGCGCGCCGCATCGTCGACACCGAAAAAGTCACGATGTACTGCACGGGCTCCTCCTCCAAGCTTTTCGCCGAGGACATCGCGACCGAGTTTCGCGGCAGGTCGGTATGTTACGAACTGCAGCCCTACGGCTTTGCCGAGTTCGCCCGGAGCGCCGGCATCGGGGTCGACGCGCCGATGGCGTGGGAGGGCAAGGAGCAAGCGTCGCGCTTGCGCGGCGCATTCATGCGGTATCTGACGCACGGCGGTTTCCCCGGCGTGCGGGAGCTCGGTGACGCTGAGCGCGTGCAGGTGCTGCAAGGCTACGTCCAGCTAACCGTTTCGCGCGATATCGTCGAACGCCGAGGGTACCCCAATGCGGCATTCGTTCGCAGTCTCGCGCGCAGCGTTGTGGCTTCGACGGCGCGCGACTTCTCCATCAGCCGTGCGCACAACCAGGGGAAGTCGTCGGGTTATTCACCAGGGCGCGAGAAGA
>CAZUFB010000005.1:29052-57314 GCA_964619775.1 uncultured Coriobacteriaceae bacterium | reverse complement strand
CATGGGGTACGCGAGCCCGAGTGCAACGAAGCGCGGCGTTTTGCGGATTGCCCTAATGCCCCGCGGCCTCCTTGACGAGCGCTTCCTCGAGCTCGGGCGGCACCGAGGCAACCGGAAAGCCGTAGGAGTCTGCTATCGCCTTGGCCTGGGCGTGGCGCACCTGACCGGTGGCGTCACCCGAGGCGTCGTAAATCTCGGCCGCACGTTCGAGCGCGTAGACCGCATAGACCGCCAGGCTCTCGTCGACGGCAGAGATGCGCATCATCGTGACGAGCGAGGCGGGCGACAACGCCAGGGCGGTGCCCGCGTCCATGTCGAGCACGTCGCCTGCGACCGCCTCGTAGGCCCTGAGCGCCTCGTCGCTCAGGCCCGCCTTGGCTTTGCCGAACCCCGCAAGGACGCTCTCGACGTAGCGTGCGATCATGTCGAGCAGATAGTCGTTCCGGATGGACATCGCGCCTCTAGCTCCTTTCGTTCGCAGCGCCGGGCAGCGGCAGGCCCAGATGCTCGTAGGCGCGCGCCGTGGCCATGCGGCCCTTGGGCGTGCGGTCGATGAGGCCCTGCTGCAGCAAAAACGGCTCGAACATGTCCTCGACGGTGCCGGGGTCCTCCCCCACCGCGCTCGCCAGGGTCGACAGGCCTACGGGCCTCCCCGCAAACGTCACCGCAAGCGTGGTGAGGAGCTTGTTGTCCATCCAGTCGAGACCCATCTCGTCGACCTCGAAAAACTCGAGGGCCTCGGCGGCCACCTCGGCGGTGATGCGCCCGTCGCGGCGAACCTGCGCAAAGTCGCGCACGCGCTTGAGCAGGCGGTTGGCAAGGCGGGGCGTACCGCGGCTGCGGCTCGCGATCTCGTGCGCACCTGCCGCGTCGACGTAGACGTCGAGGATGCGCGCCGAGCGCCCGACGATTTGGGCCAGCTCGTCGGCGGTGTAGTAGTCGAGCCGGGCGTTGATGCCAAAACGGTCGCGCAGCGGGCCCGTAAGCAGGCCCGAGCGCGTGGTGGCGCCGACGAGCGTGAAACGCGGCACGTCGAGCCGGATGGAGCGGGCGGCCGGGCCCTTGCCGATGACGATGTCGAGCACGAAGTCCTCCATCGCCGGGTAGAGCACCTCCTCGACCGCGTGGTTGAGGCGGTGGATCTCGTCGATGAAAAGGACGTCGCCCTCCTGAAGGTTCGTGAGGATGGCCGCCAGGTCGCCCGTCCGCTCGATGGCGGGGCCCGACGTGGTGCGCACGTTGGCGCCCATCTCGTTGGCCACCACCGACGCCAGCGTGGTCTTGCCCAGGCCCGGAGGGCCAAAGAACAGCAGGTGGTCGAGGCACTCGCCGCGCTTTCGGGCCGCGTCGATGGCCACGTGAAGCGTCTGCTTCACGCGCTCCTGGCCTATGTAGTCGGCAAGCAGCTGGGGCCGCAGCTTGCGGTCGACCTCAAGGTCGTCCTCGGTCAGCTCGGGAGCCATCGCACGCTCGCGGCGGCGCGGTTCGCCCCCCCACAGGTCCTGTTCGTCGGCTTCCCACATCAGCCAGCACTCCCTAAGCGCTTGAGCGCATACGTGACCGCGACCGACACGTCGTCGGCGCCGTCGTAGCCTTTGAGCGCAAGGTCGCACTCGGCAGCGGTGAACCCCATCGACAGCAGGGCCGCAGCGGCCTCGTCGAGCGCCCCGCCCCGCTGGGCCGACGGCGCCCCCATGCCGGGCAGCGTGGCCGATGAGCCGAGCCGGTCGGTCTTGAACGCGTCCTTGAGCTCGAGGATCATGCGCGAGGCGGTCTTCTTGCCCACGCCGGGCACCGTGGCCATGCGCTTCTCGTCGCCCGCGGCCACCACGTCGCGCAGGGCGTCGGGCGAAAACGAGCTCAGCACCGCCAGCGCGAGCTTGGGGCCGACGCCCGTGATGGCGACCAGCCGCTCGAAGACCGCCCGCTCCTCGCGCGAGGCGAACCCGAAAAGAGACACCCCGTCGTCGCGCACCTGCATGCGCGTGTAGACAAGGCATTCCTCGGGAGACCCGGCAAAAGGCAGGGCCGACGCGGTGGAAGCGGAGACGCCGCAGGCGTAGCCCACCCCGCCCACTTCCACGACCACTTCGGACAAGGTCTTCTCGGCGACGGTGCCCCTTAGAAACGAAATCACACCCGGGTCCCCCTCTCGCGGTACGAGCCCGCCGCCGGCCGGGCCAGATGCTGCTCGCGGCTCAGGTTGCGCCACGCGCCGAGGTGGGCGTGGCAGACGGCGGCGGCCAGGGCGTCGGCGCAGTGGTCGGGCCGCGGCTCCTGCTCGAGGTGCAGCAGCGCCCTGACCATGTACTGGACCTGCTGCTTCTCGGCGGCACCGGTGCCCGCCACCGCCTGTTTGACCTGCATCGGGGTGTACTCGCCGATTTGGAGCCCCCGCGTGGCGCACGCCACCAGGGCCGCCCCGCGCGCCTGGGCCGTCGCGATGGCGCTCCGGGCGTTGGCGCAGAAGAAAACCTCCTCCACCGCCACCTCGGTGGGCATGTAGCGCTCGATGACCTGGCATATCTCGTCATAGATTCGCTTGAGGCGCGACGGCACCTGTTCGTCGCACTCGGTGTGGATGCAACCGTAGGCCCGCGCACGGCACTGCGTCCCGCGCGTCTCGATGACGCCCCAGCCTGTATTTGACAAACCCGGGTCGATGCCCATGACGACCACCGGCAGCACCTCCCTCGCCGCGCACATCCCTCCGCACGCCTACGACAGAGACAGACGGAGGTCGCTTAATCGAACGTATGTTCTTCTATAGTAGCCGTCTAGACCGGTCGGCGCAAGGCGCACGGACGGGCGAGCGGCGCCTCTCCCGAAACCCCACACGGCTCCCGGCTCCTTTGAAGTTCTTTCAGGAGGCGTCGCGCATGCAGGCCGATTGTGCCACAATGTGCTCCCGAACGAACCGCCTGCGCACGCCGTTAAGGAGAAACTATATGGCCCCGTCCGCACCCGACGCAACCAATCCCCCGGCGCCCACGACCGGCTGCGACGTGCTCGTCGTGGGCGCCGGGCCTGCCGGGATCGCCGCCGCGCGAGCCGCCGCGGCCACCGGGGCGTCGGTGCTTGTGACCGATGCGGCGCGCCTGCCGCGGCGCAAAAGCTGCGGCGGCATGCTCAACGCCTACGCACAGCGCTTTTTGGCGGGCGCGGCCAAGCTGCCCGACGCGATGGTGCTCGAGCCGGGTTGGGTCAACTTTCGCTACTACGACTGGGACCGCAAAATCAAAAAACCTTGCTCGCTGCGCTTTCGCAACGTCGACCGCATGCTGTTCGACGAATGGTTGCTCGGCCTGATCCCCGCCGGCGTGCAAGTGTGGGATCACACCTCGTTCACCGGCTGCATCCAGGGGCCCGACGGCGTCGTCGCAAGCCTGGTGCGTGCCGGCGAGCCGGCACAGGTGTCGTGCCGCTGGCTCGTCGGGGCCGACGGCGCTCGCTCAGCCGTGCGCCGGGCGCATCCCGACTGGCCGCAGACCCGCTGCTACAAGACCGTGCAGGAGTTCGTCGAGATAACCCCGGGCAGCATCGAGCCGTTTTTTGACTGCGTGTACTCGCGCCACATCGCGCCCGAGTACGGCTACGGCTACGTGGTGCCGAAAGGCGACGTTGCCATCGTAGGGTCGGTGTTCTTTCCCGGCACCAAGGACATCCCTCCGATGCACGAGAGCGCGCTTGCCACCTTCGGCGAGCGCTACCCCCTCGGCGCGTCGGTGCGCCGCGAGGCGGGAACGGCCATCCAAATTCGCTCTACGGACGACATCGTGGCCGGTTCGGGCCGTGTGCTTATGGTCGGCGAGGCGGCAGGGCTCATGTCGCCGAGCTCGGGCGAGGGCATCTCGTTCGCGCTCAACTCGGGGGCCCTGGCCGGCGACGCCGTTGCGCGTCAGCACGCCCTGGGCGACCCGGGAAAGCCGGACGCGGCGCTCGCCGCCTACCGGGCGTCGCTCGTCCCCATGCGCAAGAACATCGCGCGGCGTCTGCGGTTCTTCCCGATCATGAACTCGGACTGGGGAAAATGGCTCGGTGGCTGCATGCCCACGGCCCTGGTGAGCAAGGTGACGGAACATCTGTAGGGGCGACAGCCGCAAACCGCAGGAGAGGCACGGCGGGCAAGGCCTATATACTTTCTCGCTTGATAGACCAGAAACGAGCACGGCGCGCCGTTTTTGGCCGTCGGGCCGGCCGACGGGCCCCGTGGCCCCGACGCGTCTTAACCCAGTCGGGAAAAACCTGGTCGCTACCGAAGCGGAAATCCTATACACCGTCTGTCTGCAGCACTAACAGGAGGGCTTTCTGGGCTTTCCGACACCTGCCCGCACCTGCCTGCGTACAATCGCCGGAAAGCGCCCTCGTCCGCCGAGCCCGTCCCAGGCCGTCCGCATCCTAGGCCATCCGGGTCGGCCTTACAACCTGAACAGGTAGCCCACGCCGCGCACGGTCTCGATGCGGCTCGACGCCTGGGGGCCGAGCTTGGCGCGAATGCGGCGCACGTGGACGTCGACGGTGCGCGAGCCGCCGCAGTAGTCGAAACCCCACACGCGGCGCAGCAGGGTCTCGCGCGAGTAGGCGCGCCCGGGATGGGTCACCATGAACGCAAGCAGAGAGTACTCCATATAGGTGAGGTCCACCGGCACGTCGTCGACGCGCACCTGATAGGTAGCCAGGTTCACGGTGAGCTCGTCCACCTTCACGATGTCGTCGTCGCCGGTCTCCTCGCCGGGCCACAGCAGGCGGCGGATACGCACCGCATACTCGGCGTCCGAGGCGGCAGCGCAGATGAAGTCGCTCACCGGGCGCATCGGCAGGTGCAGCTCGGGCATCTGGACCTCGGTCACCACGAGCAGCAACGGCGTCGAGTTGTCGGCCAGCGTCGACTCGATGTTTTCGACCTGCGAGGACGACACCCCGCCCATCTCGAGCACCACAAGGTCGAACTCGCGCTCGACGATGGCCTGGGAAAAACGCGAAACGCTCGCCAGCAGGATGGACACGTCGAGGACGGAGGAGAGGCGGCGCATGCGCTCGTGTCCGTCTGCGGTCTGTGACAAGAAGAGCGCTGTTTTGTGGTGCATGGTCTCGCCTCCCGAAGCGTTCGGCACGTCGATGCGCGCAAAGGCGCGCGGGGCACTCGGGCTCGCCCCAAAAGTTAGGGTACCACACCCGCCGCGGGGTGCGGCGACGTGCATCCGGCACGCCGCTATCGCCGAGATTAGAAAGAGTCTGTTGCAATTATATTACCGTTGCGCTTCAACGTAAAACCAGTTCGGAGACGCGCCCGGCACGGCAAGTCTGGAGGGATAGATATGGCACCTTCGCGTGAAGGAGTGCTGGACGCACTGTTTCCGTTGTAAAAACTGGGCCGGGATTTCCCAACTCGAAACATGATAGTCGGAAAGTTGCAACGAACGGCAACCGCGCCCTCGGGCACGGCCCGAGCCGCCCAACGCGCACGGGAGAGAAGAGGAAGGTTTGTGCCCATGACGACGACGCCCACCACGACACCCCCGACGCGCGGCCTGTATCGCAGCGAGTTCGAGCACGACGCTTGCGGCATCGGCGCGCTTGCCAGCATCAAGGGCGTGCGAACCCACCAGATGCTCGGCGACGCCCTGTCTGTGCTGCTCAACATGGACCACCGCGGAGGCACGGGGCTCGAGTCGAACACCGGCGACGGGGCGGGGATCCTGTTCCAGACGCCGCACCGGTTCTTCCGCAAGGAGGCGCAGAAGTGCGGCAACCTGCTGCCCGACGAGGGGGACTACGGCGTCGCCATGCTGTTCCTGCCGCGCGACGCCGACCTGTTCGGGCAGGCCCGCACGCTCTTCGAGCAGTGCTGTGCGGAGAGCGGGCTGCCGGTGCTGTTCTGGCGCGAGGTGCCGGTGGATGCGCACGACCTGGGAGCAACCGCCCGGGCCTGCCAGCCGCGCATCTGGCAGGCGTTCATGCTGCGCCCCGCGTCGGTGGAGCGCGGCCAGGAGTTCGAGCGGGCGCTCTACTTGTGCCGCCGCTCCATCGAGAAGCGCGCGGCGGGTATGGGCCTGCCTGAGCGCGACGTCTTCTACGTCTGCTCGATGAGCGCGCGCACGATCGTGTACAAGGGCATGCTCCTGGCCGGGCAGCTGCGCATGTTCTACCTCGACCTGTCCGATGCCACGGTGGAGACGGCGATTGCCCTCGTGCACTCGCGCTACTCCACCAACACGACGCCGAGCTGGGAGCGCGCCCACCCCAACCGCTTCATCGTGCACAACGGCGAGATCAACACGCTGCGCGGCAACATCAACTGGATCCGCGCGCGCGAGAGCGCCCTGTACTCCCCCGTCATCCCGCAGCTCGACCGCGTGCTGCCCATCGTGGACCGCGAGGGCAGCGACTCGGCCATCCTCGACAACGTGACGGAGTTCCTCTACATGAACGGCCGCACGCTGACGCGCGCGATGAGCATACTGCTCCCCGAGCCGTGGGACAACAACGCCGCGCTGTCGGAGCACCGGCGCGCCTTCGACTCGTACCAGTCGACCCTCATGGAGCCGTGGGACGGCCCGGCCGCCATCGCCTTCACCGACGGCGTGCGCATGGGCGCGGTGCTCGACCGCAACGGCCTGCGCCCGGCACGCTACACGGTGACGCGCGACGGCCGGCTCGTCCTGGCGTCGGAGACCGGCGTGCTCGACATCCCGGCCGAGAACGTGCTGATGAAAGGCAGCCTGGGCCCGGGCCAGATGCTCGTGGTGGACCCGACGCAGGGGCGCATCGTGTGGGACGAGGAGCTCAAGGAGTCGATGGCCTCGGAGCGGCCGTGGCGCACCTGGATAGACGCCTACATGCTGCGCGCCGGCGACCTGCCCCTGCCCAAGGGGTTCGACGGGGGGCGGGAGCCCGACGAACAGCCCTACCCCGAGGCCGCGATACCCGAGGGCGAGACGCTCACCTCGCTGTGCGCGCGCTACGGCATGTGCTACGAGGACGTCTCCCAGCAGATCGCCCCGATGGCGCAGAGCGGGTCGGAGCCGCTCGTCTCGATGGGCGTCGACAGCCCGCTTGCCATCCTGAGCGAGCGGCCTCGCAAGCTGTTCAGCTACTTCAAGCAGCTCTTCGCCCAGGTCACGAACCCCCCGATCGACGCCCTGCGCGAGAAAATCGTCACGAGCACAATCCTGTACCTGGGCAACCACGGCAACATGCTCGAGGACACAAGCGCCAACTGCCGGCTCATCCGCCTCGAGACGCCCATCCTCGACCGCGCCACGTTCGAACGCGTCTGCGCCATCGACAAGACGGGCTTCAAGGTGGCGCGCCTCTCGTGCACCTACCGGCGCGGCGACGGCGAAGGCGCGCTCAAGGCGGCGCTCGAGCGGCTTGACGCCCAGGCCGAGGAGGCCGTGGCACGCGGGTGCAACATCGTGGTGCTGTCGGACCGCGTGACCGCCGACGACGAGGTGCCGGTGCCGAGCCTGCTGTCGCTGGGATCGGTGCACCACCACCTCATCCGCACCGGGCTGCGCACGCGCGCCGACCTGGTGGTGGAGACCGGCGACGCGGTGAGCACGCACGACTTCGCGATGCTCGTGGGCTACTCGGCCAGCGGCGTCTACCCCTACCTCGCCCACGCCCAGATCCGCGACGCGGTGCGCCGCGGGCTGATAGACGCGGGCGAAGACGAGGCCATCGCCAACTTCGACCGCGCCGTGACCGCCGGCATCGTCTCCATCATGTCGAAGATGGGCATCTCGACGATGCAGGGCTACCACTCGGCCCAGATCTTCGAGGCGGTGGGCATCGCCGACGAGGTGGTGGACGAGTGCTTCACCGGCACCGTGAGCCGCGTGGGGGGCATCGGCTTCGACGGGCTGCAGCGCGAGGCGGACGCCAAGTTCGACGCGGCGCGCGAGCTGGCCCTGGGCGCGACCCCCGACCAGCTGCCCGACTCGGGCGAGACCGCGTGGCGCCCCGGCAAGGAGGACCACCTCATCGACCCTGCCGCGGTGTTCGCCCTGCAGACCGCCGCGCGTACCGGCGACCCCGAGGCCTTCGCCGCCTACAGCGCCATCGTGAACCAGCCCGGGCGCGCCGTGCGCCTGCGCGACCTGCTCGACTTCTGCGACGCCGGGCGCACCCCCGTGCCGCTCGACGAGGTGGAGCCGGCGAGCGCCATCGTGCGGCGCTTCAAGACGGGGGCGATGAGCTACGGCTCCATCAGCAAGGAGGCCCACGAGTGCCTCGCCGTCGCGATGAACCGCCTGCACGGCTTCAGCAACACCGGCGAGGGCGGCGAGGACACCGTCCGCGAGATCCCGCTCGCCGACGGCGACAGCGCGCTGTCGGCCATCAAGCAGGTCGCCTCGGGACGCTTCGGCGTGACGAGCCGCTACCTGTGCTGCGCCCGCGAGATCCAGATCAAGCTCGCCCAGGGTGCCAAGCCCGGCGAGGGAGGCCACCTGCCCGGCAAGAAGGTCTACCCTTGGATTGCCAAGACGCGCCGCTCGACGCCGGGCGTGAGCCTCATCTCGCCGCCGCCGCACCACGACATCTACTCCATCGAGGACCTGGCCGAGCTCATCTTCGACCTCAAGAACGCCAACCCCGACGCCGACGTGAGCGTGAAGCTCGTCTCCGAGACCGGCGTGGGCACCATCGCGACGGGCGTTGCCAAGGGCGGCGCCGACAAGATCCTCATCTCGGGCCACGACGGCGGCACGGGCGCCGCGCCGCGCAACTCGGTGTACCACGCGGGTCTGCCCCTGGAGCTGGGCTTGGCCGAGACCCAGCAGACGCTGCTGCGCAACGGCCTTCGCTCGCGCGTGATGCTCGAAGCCGACGGAAAGCTCATGACCGGGCGCGACGTGGCCGTTGCATGCCTTATGGGCGCCGAGGAGTTCGGCTTCGCCACCGCGCCGCTCATCGCGCTCGGCTGCCTTATGCAGCGCGACTGCCACCAGGACACCTGCCCGGTGGGTATCGCTACCCAGAACGAGACGCTGCGCGGCCGCTTTTCCGGCAAGCCCGAGCACGTCGTGAACTTCATGGTCGGCGTGGCCGAGGAGTTGCGCTCCATCATGGCGCGCCTGGGATTCCGCACGGTCGACGAGATGGTGGGCCATGTGGAGTGCCTGCGCCAGGTGGAGCTGCCCGGCAACTGGAAGGCCAACAGCCTCGACCTCTCCCCGCTGCTCGCCCGCGTGGAGCCGGTCTTCGGCGCCGACATCCCCGGGGCCGACGAGCCGCGCTTCAACCCCGCGATGGCCTACGACCACCACCTCGACCGCACGCTCGACGCCACGCTGTTCGTGCCGCTCACGGCCACCACGCGCGCCAGCCTGGCGCCGGCGCGCTTCCACGCCGACATAGGCAACGTCAACCGCTGCGTGGGCACGATGCTCGGCTCGACGGTGACCAAGGCCTACCCCGAGGGGCTGCCCGAGGGGTCCATCCGCATCGACTGCACCGGGTCGGGAGGCCAGAGCTTCGGGGCCTTTTTGCCTGCGGGCGTGGAGCTGTCCATCGAAGGCGACGCCAACGACTACTTCGGCAAGGGCCTGTCGGGCGGCACGCTCTCGGTGCGCCCGCCTGAGAACGCCCCCATCCAGTTCGACGAAAACGTGGTGGTGGGCAACGTGGCGTTCTACGGCGCCACCGCCGGGCGCGGATATGTGAACGGGCTCGCCGGCCAGCGCTTCGCGGTGCGCAACTCGGGCGCGACGCTGGTGGTGGAAGGCGTGGGCAACCACGGCTGCGAGTACATGACCGGCGGTTGCGTGGTGGTGCTGGGCGAGGTGGGCCAGAACTTCGCGGCCGGCATGAGCGGCGGGGTGGCCTATGTGTTCGACGAGTACGGTACCCTTGAGAAACGCATCAACCCCGACCTGGTGCACATCACGGCCCCCACGCCCGACGAAATCGTGCAGATCCGCATGCTCATCAGCGACCACGTGAAGGCGACCAACTCTCCGCGCGGCATCAAGATGCTCTACCGGTTCGAAACGGTGCAGAACCTCTTCAAGAAAGTCGTGCCGGTGGACTACGAGCGCATGACGCGCCTCATCGCCGCCGAAGAGGCCGCGGGCAAGACGCACGACGACGCCTTGCGCGACGCCTTCGCAAGCGTGCTGGGCGGCGCGGGAGACCAGGCGCACTAGACGCCCCGCCCGCAAGCGGCGGGCGCGGCAACAGAACGGACGCAACCTGCCCACGACGGGCAGCGACTGGAATGTGGGGTAGGAGATGGGCCAGATCGGTGGGTTCTTACAGCACGGGCGCGCGGAGCATGCCGAGCGGCCGGTGGCGCAACGCACGGGAGACTGGGACGAGATCGCCGTCATGCCCGGCGACGAG
Source organism: uncultured Coriobacteriaceae bacterium (assembly GCA_964619775.1). Taxonomy (GTDB): domain Bacteria; phylum Actinomycetota; class Coriobacteriia; order Coriobacteriales; family UMGS124; genus CAZUFB01. The sequence goes on along the minus strand of CAZUFB010000005.1, from coordinate 46,967 downwards.
GCGCGCCGCACGCAGGCGGGGCGCTGCATGGGATGCGGCGTGGCCTTCTGCCAGACGGGCGTGCCCTTCGGCGGGACGCGCCACGCCACGGGCTGCCCGCTGCACAACCTCATCCCCGAATGGAACGACCTCGCCTGGCGGGGCCTGTGGAAGGAGGCCTACGAACGCCTCTCGATGACCAACCCCTTCCCCGAGGTCACGGGCCGGGTGTGCCCCGCGCTGTGCGAGAAGGCGTGCAACCTGGGCCTGCACGACGACGCCACGACGATCCGCGACAACGAGCGCGCCATCGCCGACAAGGCGTTCGAGCTGGGCTTGGTGGCCGCCCCCAAGCCGCGGCACGCCCCGAGCGGCAAGACCGCGTGCGTGGTGGGCGCGGGCCCGGCAGGCCTCGCCTGCGCCTGGAAGCTCGTGCAGGCGGGCCATGCGGTGACGGTGCTCGATCGGGCCGAGCGGGCCGGCGGCCTGCTGACCTACGGCATCCCCACGATGAAGCTCCCCAAAGACGTCGTGGAGCGCCGCGTGCGGCTGCTCGAGGAGGCCGGCGTGCGGTTCGAGCTGGGCCGTGCGGCAGACTCGCGCGTCAGCGGGTCGTTCGACGCCGTGGTGGCGGCCGTCGGCGCGACCAGGCCCCGCACGCTCGACGTGCCCGGCTCCTCCAGCATCGGCGTGGTGTACGCCCTCGACTACCTGGGCGCCGCAACGCGCGCCGTACTCGCCGGCACCCCCGACGAGACCGAGATCTCGGCCCGGGGACTCGACGTGGTGGTGATCGGCGGCGGCGACACCGGCACCGACTGCCTGGCCACCGCCCTGCGGCAGGGTGCCGCAAGCGTGACGCAGCTGCAGTACCACCCCGCCCCGCCCGAGCGCCGCGCCGACGACGACCGCTGGCCCTGCTGGCCCAACGTGCTCACGGCCGACTACGGACAGGCCGAGGCCGCCGTGCTGCAGGGTGCGGACCCGCGCCTGTGGTCGACCGACACCCTCGAGGTGCTGGCCGACGACGGGCACGTGCGCGCGCTGCTCGTGTGCGAGGTGACTTGGAAAGAAGGCCGTCCCGTTCCGGTACCCGGGACCCGACGCGAGCTTCCCGCCCAGCTCGTGCTCGTGGCGCGCGGCTTTGCCGGTCCCGAGGAGGACGCCTTCGGGGCTCTCGGCATCGCAATGACCAGCGGCACGCGCAAGCTGCCCGTATGTTCCGGCACCGAGGGCGACGCCTCCTTCAAGGTGGCCGGTCGCCCCGGGTTCTTCGTGTGCGGCGACTGCCGCCACGGTGCGTCCCTGGTGGTGAACGCCATCGACGAAGGCGTGCGCTGTGCCGCCGCCGTGGACCGCTGGCTGGCGGAACGGTAAAGGGAAACCCGCCGGTGGCGCCGGCGGGCGGGGTTGCACAAGAAACAGGTCGGGCGCGCGGTGCCTGCAGGACATCGCGCGCCCGACCTGTTGCCGTCCATATTCGCACCCGCCCGGTCCGCAGCCGTGCGCCCTTCTGCGTTCTGCGGCACCTCTTCTTTATGCCGGGTACACCAGGTGGCGTTCGTCGATGCGGTAGAGGGTCTCCTCAAGGTAACGCTTCGCATACCAGCGGGCGAGGTCGATGTTCTGGTCGCGCCAGTTACCGCAGTCGCGCGGGGCGGCGCCGGGAACGTCGCCCTCGAAGCCGCGGACAAACTCGAAGGTGCGCGTCACGAGGCCTACCGCGTCGCGCGACGTATATTCGCCGGCCAGCAGCAGGTAGAAACCGGTACGGCACCCCATCGGCCCGAAGTAGACCACGCGGTCGCACCATTCGGGATCGTTGCGCAGAAACGTAGCGCCCAAATGCTCGATGGTGTGGACCTCGGCCGTGCCCATCACCGGCTCGCGGTTGGGGGCGGTCATGCGCAGGTCGAGCGTCGTCACAGCCTCGGCGCCGATGCGGTCGACGCGCGACACGTAGACGCCCGGCTCAAGGTCTTCATGGTTGACGGCGAAGCTGGCGATCTTCTGCAGTTCCATGGCGGTCCCTCCCCCATGACAGGCGATGCCAAGCGGCATGCGCCCTTGCCTCTCCTAAACTAGAGAACCGGCAGGAACGTGCGCAGCTCCCAGGCGTCCACATGGCTGCAGTACTCCGCCCACTCGGCCTTCTTGGCGCGCACGATGTAATCGAAAACATGGTCGCCAAGCGTGGCGCGCATCAGCTGCGAGCGCTCGAACAGCCCGATGGCAGCGCCCAGGCTGGTGGGCAGGCAGCGGATGCCGGCCGCGTCGAGCTCGTCGTCGGACATCTCGAACACCCCATAGGGCTGTGCGGGCGGCAGCTCGAGCTGTTCTTCGACGCCCGCAAGACCCGCGGCGAACACGGCCGCAAACGCCAGGTAGGGGTTGCAGGCGGGGTCGGGGCTGCGCAGGTCGAGACGGGACGAGAGGTTTTTGCCCGCCTTGTAGTGGGGCACGCGCACAAGGGCCGAGCGGTTGGCCTGGGCCCAGGTCACGTACAGCGGGGCGTCGAAACCGCGCACGAAGCGTTTGTAGGAATTCACGTACTGGTTGGTGAGCAGCGTGTATTCGGGAGCGTACTTGAGCAGGCCCGCCAGGAACATCTTGGCCGTGGCCGAAAGCTGGTAGCCGTCGGGGTCGTCCTCGTCGTAGAAGAGGTTCACGCCGTCGAGGTCGTGCAGGGCCAGGTGCAGGTGCATGCCGCTGCCGTCGGAGGTCTCGATGGGCTTGGGCATGAAGGAGGCGTAGCAACCGGCGCTCTGGGCCACCTGCTTCACCACGAGGCGGTGGGTCATCACCGAGTCGGCCATGAGGAAGGCGTCGGCGTAGCGCAGCACGATCTCGTGCTGGGAGGGAGCGGCCTCGTGGTGGGAGTACTCCACCGGGATGCCCATATGCTCGAGCATGAGAACCGTGTCGCGGCGCAGGTCGTTACCCACGTCGAGCGGCAGCAGATCGAAGTAGCCGCCGCAGTCGAGCGGCTCGACCGCCGAGGAGTCCTTGAAGTAGAAGTGCTCGATGGCGGGGCTCACGCTGAGCATGTAGCCCTTGTCGTAGGCGGCGTCGCACAGGCGGCGCAGCACGGCGCGCGGGTCGCCGTCGAAGGTGGATCCGTCGGGCAGCTTGATGTCGCAGAACATGCGCGCGGCGCCTTGCTGCTGGGGGCGCCAGGGCAGAATCTGGAAGGTGTCGGGGTCAGGGACGGCCGTGCAGTCGGACTCCTCGACCGCCGCGAAACCCTCCACCGACGAACCGTCGAAGCCCAGACCCTCGACCATCGCGTCCTCGAGCTCTCCCGAGGTCGCCGCAAACGACTTGAGGTTGCCGAGCGCGTCGGTAAACCAGAACTGAATGAAGTGGACGTCGCGCTCCTCGACAGTGCGCAGCACGAACTCGACGTCGTTCTGTATCGCAGGCATGTGGCTCCCTTCGGCGCCCGGTCCCCGCCGGGGTTCGGTCGCCCAACGAGACCGGATATGGATACTCGACAGCGTGCCACAACATTGTTACCGAAGGGTTGCACGCACAGGCAAACCCAACAGCCACGCGTGCGGCGTCTTAAGACTTGGCGTGGTCGGACGGGCCGAGCTTGGCCTCGACGTCGGCCAGGGCGCGCACCGTGGCGGGGCAGGCGTCGACCGTGCCGGAGCCGGAGCACCCCTCTTCGGAGCATCCGAGGCACTTTCCGGACCGGCGGCCTTTCACAAGGGAGCGGATGGCAAGCGCAAGCAGCGCCGCGATGACAAGCAGGACGATGACGGTCGAGGCGTTCACGGCAGACCTCCTTGGACGGACGGCGGCGGGACGCATACGGCCGCGCCGCGCGCCCGCTTCGCTGCGGGCGCGCGGCGCACGAAGGATTCGGGCCGGCCCCGAAGGGCGCAAACCCACTATACCCGGGTTGGCCTATGCCTTGTCGGACGCGGTCGAAACGACAGCCGCCTTGTCCTTGAACTTGGGCATGGGGCGGAACAGCTGGAACAGCATCGCGACGAGCAGCACGATGGCCACGACGGTCCACACCCCGAAGCTGCCGGTGAACAGCAGGTAGAACTGGTTGATCATGAGGCCGATGCACCAGGCGAAGACGCACTCGTAGACGATGGCGAACGCGAACCACTTGCCGGAGTTCATCTGGCGGCGGATGGTGCCCATGGCTGCGAAGCACGGGGCGCACAGCAGGTTGAAGGCGCCGAAGGCCAACAGCGCGCCGGTGGAGCCGAGCATCAGGCCGAAGGCCTCCCACATCTCGACGTCGCCCTCGCCCAGGTCGCCCAGGCTGAAGAGGGTCGCGAAAGTCGAGACGACGTTCTCCTTGGCGATGAGTCCGGTGATGGTCATCGACGTGGCCTGCCAGTTGCCAAAGCCGAGCGGGGCGAAGATGAAGCTCAGGAAGCCGCCGACGGACGCAAGCAGCGAGTAGTCCATGTAGCTCTCGGCGTCTGCAGGCAGCTCCATCTCAGGGTCGAGCAGGCCGAACTGGCCGTCGACGAACCCGAAGCTCGAGAGGAACCACACCAGCACGGTGGCCGCGAAGATGATGGTACCGGCCTTGACAACGAACGACTTGACGCGCTCCCAGATGTGCAACACCCAGCTGCGCAGCGAGGGCAGGTGGTAGGCGGGCAGCTCCATGACGAAGGGGCTGGTCTCGCCGGCAAACCAACGGGTCTTCTTGAGCATGATGCCCGAGATGATGATCGCGACGACGCCCATGAAGTAGAACAGCGGGGCGACCCACCAGGTAGAGGCGTCGATGCCCACCAGGGCGCCCATGAGCAGGGCGACAATGGGGAGCTTGGCGCCGCAGGGTACCATCGTGGTGGTCACGACCGTCATACGGCGCTCGGACTCGTTCTCGATGGTCTTAGTCGCCATGACGCCCGGCACGCCGCAGCCCGAGCTGACGAGCATCGGGATGAACGACTTGCCCGACAGGCCGAAGCGGCGGAAGATGCGGTCCATGACGAACGCGACGCGCGCCATGTAGCCGCAGTCCTCGAGCAGGGCCAGGAACATGAACAGGACGATCATCTGCGGCACGAAGCCCAGGATGGCGCCCACGCCCGCGACGACACCGTCGACCACAAGGCTCGTGACCCAGTCGGCTGCACCGATGGCCTCCAGGCCGTTGGTGACGAGCACCGGGATGCCGGGCACCCAGATGCCGTAGTCGGCCGGGTCGGGCTCGTCGGCGCCGGTCTCCTCGGCAAGCTCGACCGCCTCGTTGTAGTCGCCGCTGCCGATGGCGAACAGGTGGAAACCGTCGCCGAACAGGCCGTCGTTGGCCCAGTCGGTGCCCCAGGTGCCCACCGTGGCAACCGAGACGTAGTAGACGATGCACATGATGACGATGAAGATCGGGATGCCCGCCCAACGGTTGGTGGCCACACGGTCGATCTTCTCGGTGATGCTGACCTTCTTGGGAGCCTTGGTGAGGAACTGCGAGATGACCTGCGCGATGAGGTCGTAGCGCTCGCCGGTGACGATGGACTCGGCGTCGTCCTCGAACTCCTCCTCGACAGCCTTGACGATGGAGCGGACCTCGGCAAGCTGCGGGGTCCCGAGCTTGAGCTTGGCGACGGCCTTCTCGTCGCCCTCGAACAGCTTGACGGCGTACCAGCGCTTGAGCTGCTCGGGCGCGGCGGTGCCGACGATGCCCTCGATCTTTTGGAGCGCCCCCTCGAGCGAGGCGCCGAACTTCACCGTTGGCTTGGCGGGCGTCTTGGCGGCCGCAGTCTTCTTCGCGGTCTCGATCAGCTGGTCGACCCCGTCGCCCTTGAGCGCCGAGCACTCGACCACCGGGCAGCCGAAGATCTTGGACAGCTTGGCGGAGTCGATCTTGTCGCCGTTCTTGCGCACCAGGTCGACCATGTTGAGGCCGATGACCACCGGCAGGCCCAACTCGAGGATCTGGGTGGTGAGGTAGAGGTTGCGCTCGAGATTGGTGGCGTCAACCAGGTTGATGACGACGTCGGGACGGTCGTCGACCAGGTAGTCGCGCGATACGACCTCTTCGGGCGAGTAGGGAGACAACGAGTAGATGCCGGGCAGGTCGGTGATGATCGTCTCCCGGTCACCCGACAGACCCGCCTGCTTCTTCTCGACGGTAACGCCGGGCCAGTTGCCGACGTATCCGTTTTCACCGGTAATCCGGTTGAAGAGCGTTGTCTTGCCGCAGTTGGGGTTGCCGGCAAGAGCAATCTGAATGCTCATGTATGTCCTTCCTGGGGTAGTTCTGACCCTGGCGACCTGCAAGGTGCCAGGACCTGCGAGCTAGGCTCGACTGGGTGTTTGAACAATCGGCGGCGCAAGGGAGAAACTACCCCTCCACCACGACGTTCTGAGCCTCCTCCTTGCGGATGGAGAGCTCGTAGCCGCGCACGGTGATCTCGATGGGATCGCCGAGCGGCGCCACCTTGCGCACATGGACGGCGGTGCCCTTGGTCAGGCCCATGTCCATGATGCGGCGCTTGAGGGCGCCTTCGCCCGTAAGGCGTACGACGGTCGCGTCGCCTCCCACCGGGATGTCGCGTAGGGTTTTCACAAAAGACCTCCTCTCGGTTTTTCCTTTTGTGCGCCACTGCGTCCGCGCGGGCGCAGCTACATGACGTAGACGTGGCGGGCGGTGCGTTCATTGAGGCCCAGGCGCGAGCCTTTGATGGAGACGATCACCGTGCCCGAAGCCTGCGACACCACCTCGACCTCGGCTCCGTTCACAAAACCCAGGGACTCGAGATGGCGGTGCATCTCCTCGTTGCCATGGACGGACTCGACGCGCACCGTGCTCCCCCCGTGCGCCAGCGACAAGGGCATCGCTCCAGACATTGCCACCATCTCTTTCGTCATGTTAGCCACCGGTTCTATATGACGAGAAAATGGTAGTCTTCTCTAACTGCAAAGTAAACCCGTCGCAACTAAAAAGTTGGGCAAATATACTTGCTTGAACCCAAAACGGGTCGGACGCCAGGCGAGCCGGCTAACGGCGCCTGCGGACGTCGCGCAGGATGTCGAGGATCACCCAGGCGGACAGGACGACCGCGCCCGCGTAGCCGACGAACCCCAGGACAGGAATGCCCAGGACAACCGGCTGGATGCCGGCATAGTAGACGATGCTCGACCCAATGAACAGGCCCGCGATGATGATGCCGAGCGTCAGGCGGTCGACCATGCGCGACAGAGGCCCGAGGGCCTCGGGCGAGTCGACCATCTTCATGTTGAGCTTCACCTTGCCGCGCGTGAGCATGTGCATGAACTCGCCCGCCTCGCCGGCGGCGCGCAGCGTGCCGTGCAGGGCGCGCCGGCCCTCGGCCGCGACGGCGCGCGCCTCCTCCTTGGCCATGCCGGCGACGCCTTTCTCCACGACGATGTGGTCGCGGATGATCTGGACCATGTTGCCTTGGGGCATGTACTCGTCGAGCACGCCCTCGAGGGTCACCAGGCCACGGGCGATCATCGTCACGGCCGCGGGCAGCTCCACGCGGTCCTTGCGGGCAAGGTTGATGAGCGAGAAGGCCATATGTCCCAGGTCGAGGTCGCGAAGGCTCGTGCCGCCGAACTCGCTGACGATGGCGTCGACGTCGGCAAGCAGCTGGGCGCGGTCGACCTGGGCGGGGTTGGAGAGCGAGAAGCGGACGAGGCCCTCCGCGACGCCGTGGCTGTCCTGGTCCCCCACCGAGGAGATGATCTGCGCCAGGCACGAACGGCTGTGGGCCGACAGGCGCCCCGTCATACCGAGGTCTATGTAGACGATCTTGCCGCCGCTCACGATGATGTTGGCGGGGTGCGGGTCGGCGTGGAAGAAGCCGTCGTCGAGCACCTGGGTGGCGTAGTTGTCGACCAGCTTGACGCCGATCTCCTCGAGGTCGTAACCCGCCTCAGCCAGGCGCTGCGGCTCGTCGAGGCTGATACCCTCGATGTAGTCCATGACCACGACGTGCTCCGTGCACAGCCCTTCGTAGGGCTTGGGGCAGTCGATGTAGACGCAGTGGGCGTTGAGCTCGCGGAACTCGCGCAGGTTGCGCGCCTCCACGAGGAAGTTGGTCTCCTCGACGGCGGTGCTCCACAGCTCCTCGACCATCTGGTTGAGGTCCATGACCGGGTTGCTCTTCCAGATGAATCCCAGGCGGCGACACAGACGGCGCAGGATGTCGAGGTCGCTGGCCATCGTCTGCTGCACGTCGGGACGCTGGACCTTCACGGCGACGTCCTCGCCGCCGGCCAGGCGCGCACGGTGTACCTGGGCCACGCTCGCGCTGCCCAGGGGCCGCGGGTCGAACTGCGGGAACACCTGCTCGAGCGGCGTGCCCCCGTACTCGGCCTCGAGCACGGCACGCACTTCCTCGAAGGTCATGGGCTCCACGTCGGTGCGCAGCCTGGCAAGCTCGTCGCAGTACTCCTGCGGGAGAATCTCGGAGCGCATCGAAAGGATCTGACCCACCTTGACGAACGTGGGGCCGAGCTCCTCAAACAGCCCGCGCAACTTCTGGGGGGTCATCTCGCCCTTGAACACCCCCGTGCGGCGCAGCACGTCCACAATCTGGCGCATGCGGCGGTGGCGCGATGCGCGCGAGAGGCCGTAGCGCTCCTCAGCCCGGCGCTCCTCCCCGCGCAACAGGCGCGCGAACAGAGGGCGGCTCGCGGAGGAGCCGCTCTCGGGGCGCGGGGGCGGGATCTGCTGCGGGGCACCGGCGGGCGCGGGGGCGGACGGCATGGCAGTGGGCGGCTTTCGGGCTGGGGGGGCGCTACGCGGAGGTGCCGGGGGTGTCGCGAGCCGTGGGGCCCTCGGACTCGGCGGGCTGCTCGGGGACGGCGCCTTCCTGCACGGGGACCGTCACGCCCGCAGGCTTGACCCGCGCGGCCTCGCAGGCGGCATCGGCGGCGTCGAGCTCGTCGGCGACGTGCTGGGCGGTCGCGACGAACTTCGCGCGGTTCTCGGGCGACAGCGCCGCAAGGGTGGCACGCAGCACGTCCTCGCCGATGCCGCCCGCCGCGGCGGCACCTTTCTGGACGAGCTCGCGATTGAGGTCGCGCCCCTGCTTGACGACCGACTCGCCGCGCTCGGCCAGCTCCTCGACCACCTGGCCGCCGCGCTCCCCCACCGCGGCCATCGCGCCGACGCCGGCCATGAACACCTTGCGGAGGCTGTCGGCAACACCGTTCGTATCGACCATGGGACTCCCTTTCCGTTGGCGCGCGCATCGCACGGCGGCGTGCGCCGGCTGGGCACGCCGGTTGCTTTGGATACCAGTCTACCCTTTGCGCGGGACGGCGGGCGCGGAGATGGCCGCCTCTTAGGAAAAGTTGCCATCACCGACCCCTTGCCCCCACTTCCTCGGCACACCGGTTTGAAGGGATGTTCCGTTGCATCGAGTTCGACCTACGGCGCCTCGACTTCTCCCAGGTTCGAAACGCATGCGACATGTTCACAGACTGCCGGAACACCGAGGAGCTCGACGTGTCGTCGTGGGGCACCCCGTCGCTCGTAAACGCCCGCAGGATGTTTGCCGGATGCGCAAAAGATCCGCCCCGCCGGCTCGTCATAGGTTTGCGCCATCGAGGCCGTTATCGCCACCATCGCCGCCCGCGGGCAACCCACGCCCGCAAACAAAACCGGGCCCCGCGCGGGCCGCGGCATCAAGCCGCGCCGCACGGGGCCCGGAGGTCCGCCGTTGTCGCACGCCGCGCTAGACCATCACGCGCAGGGCGACCTCGTCGAGCTGCTTGTCCGAGACGGGACTCGGCGCGGCGCTCATGAGGTCGGCACCCGAGGATGTCTTGGGGAACGCCATGACGTCGCGAATCGAGTCGCAACCGGCCAAGATCATGCACACGCGGTCGAGGCCCAGCGCAAAACCGCCCAGGGTGGGCGCTCCGTAGCCGAGCGCCTCGATGAGATAGCCGAACTGCTCGCGGGCCTTCTCCTCGGTGAAGCCAAGGCGCTTGAGCACGCGCATCTGCAGGTCGGCGTCGTGGATGCGCAGGCCGCCGCCGCCCGCCTCGTAGCCGTCCATCACGAAATCGTAGGTGTACGACCCCACGGCCAGCGGGTCGGTCTCGATCTTGTCGACGTCGGCCTCGTAGGGCCGGGTGAAGGGGTGGTGCTCGGCGGAGTAGCGCCCCTCCTCCTCGTCGTACTCGAACATCGGGAAGTCGACGACCCACAGGAAGTCGTGGCCCGTGCGCTCGACGCCCAGGGCGTCGGCCATGTGCACGCGCATGCCGCCGAGTACCTCGTCGGCGAGCTTGCGGTCGCAGGCGGCAAACATGAGCAGGTCGCCGGGCTCCACGTCGCAGGCGGCGCGCAGGGCGGCCATCTCGTCGTCGGAGAAGAACTTGACGATGGGGCTGTTCACGCTGCCGTCGGCACGGAAGGCGATCCAGGCGAGGCCCTTGGCGCCGAAGTTCTGCGCGATGCCGGGCAGCTTGTCGAGCTCTCCGCGGCTCCAGGTGCCCGCGCCCTTGGCGTTGATGCACTTCACGACCTGCCCCTCGGTGTTGGCGGCCTGAGCGAACACCTTGAACTGCGAGCCTTTGAAGATCTCGCTCACATCGACGAGGTGCATGCCGAAGCGCGTGTCGGGCTTGTCGCTGCCGTAGGTGTCCATGGCCTCCCAGTAGGGCATGCGGCGCAGCGGCGTGGGCAGCTCGACGCCCACCTCGGCGAACGCGTCCTTGAGCACGTCCTCGAGGATGCCGATGGCACCGTCCATGTCGACGAAGGACATCTCGATGTCGACTTGCGTGAACTCGGGCTGGCGGTCGGCGCGCAGGTCCTCATCGCGGAAGCACTTGGCGACCTGGTAGTAGCGCTCGAGACCCGAGACCATGAGAAGCTCCTTGAGCAGCTGCGGCGACTGCGGCAGCGCGTAGAAGCTGCCCGGGTTCAGGCGGCTCGGCACGATGAAGTCGCGCGCGCCCTCGGGCGACGACTTGAACAGGATGGGCGTCTCGACCTCGAGAAACGCGCGCCTGTGCAGCGCCTCGCGCATGCCCCAGGTAAAGGCGTCGCGCAGCTTGAGGCGGGCCTGCATCTCGGGGCGGCGCAGGTCGAGGTAGCGGTAGCGCAGGCGGGTGTCCTCGGCGGTGACGATGCCGTCCTCGATCTGGAACGGCGGCGTCTTGGAGGTATTGACGACCTCGATGCCGCTGACCAGAACCTCGATCCCGCCGGTGGCGAGGTTGGGGTTGGCCATGCCCTCGGGGCGCAGGCGCACCGTGCCGGTGACCGCGACGGGCCACTCGGGACGGATGGTCTCAGCCGTGTGGAACACCTCGGCGCCAGAGAGCTCCGGGTCGAAGGCGCACTGCGTGAGGCCCTCGCGGTCGCGCAGGTCCACGAAGATGAGGCCGCCGTGGTCGCGGCGGTGCTGGACCCAGCCGTTGAGGGTCACGGTCGCGCCGACGTCGGCGGTGCGCAGCTCGCCGCAGGTATGCGTGTGGGTGGAGTGCTCGTTCAGGACGCTCGTCATGGCTGTCGGGTTCTCCTTTGCTTGCACAGTCTGCACCGCCCCGTGCCGGTGCGGGCGGCTTCCTCCAGACGACGCGCGCATGCGTAAACGGCGCAGCGCGCACCAAAAGCCCGCCTTGCGCCGCGACACGGCGACAGGCGGGCGTTTGGGCATCATAGCGCGGCAATATGACCGAAGGGTTACGGAACGTCACGCGGACGATAAGGACACATGCGCGAAACGGCCCAGGACTCCGGGGCCGCCCCCGGCCCGGGCGCCTACGTGTTCTTGAGCGCGATCTTCTGCATGATGCCCGCGACCTTCTCGCAGACGTCGCAACACTGCTCCATGTGCGAGAACATGCCGTTCCAGGCGATGAGGTAGGACGCCGGGGCGTCGGCGTGGTTGGCGAAGATGTCGCGTTTGGCCTCGATGTAGAGGGCGTCGCCCTCGGACTCCTTGTCGTGCACGGCAACCAGCAGGCGGTCGAGCTTCTTGGGCTTCTTGAACTCGCGGAACGCCCGCATCGCCTCGGAGAGGGCGTCCACCGCCTCGTCGATGACGCGGGCCATCGGCAGGGCGCAGGGGTGCAGCTCGCGGATGCCGTACATGTAGAGGTGCTGCACGACCTCTTCGATCTGGTCGGTCACGTCGTCGAGCATCATAGAGAGCTCGGTGACGTCCTCGCGGTCGATGGGCGGCATGAACTCAACGGCCAGGCGGCCTATGATCTCGTGGGCCACCGTGTCGCCGCGCTGCTCGATCTCGTGGGTCTTGCCCAAGACGCCGCGCACCCATTCCTCGGAATCGGGCCGGTAGTCCACAAGCAGGTCAACGAGCGCCTGCGACTCCTCGGCGGCGATGCTCGCCTGCACGCAGAACGCGTCGAAGTAGTCGAACTTCTGCTTCTTGCCCATCAAACGTCCCTTTCTCGTCAGCCTCGCCCGCACCGGGCATGCGGCACGCGCCTGCCGGGACCGCCGCCGCACGACGGCCGAGGCGTCCCGCTAGACGAACAGCACGAACAGCTTGGCCAGGACCCATCCTAGCAGGCCGCAGCCCGGAAACGTGAACACCCACGTCAAGACCATGTTCTTGGCCGTGGACCACTTGACGGCCGACAGGCGCTTCTCGGCGCCCACGCCCATGATGGCGGTCGTCTTGGTGTGCGTGGTGGAGACCGGCATGCCCGTGAGCGTGGCGAGCAGGATGCACAGCGACGCGGCCAAGCTCGCGGCGAAGCCCTGGTACTTCTCGAGCCTGGTCATCTCCATCGCGACCGACTTGATGATGCGCTTGCCGCCGATACCGGTGCCCAGGCCCATCGTGACCGAGCACAGCAGCATGATCCACAGAGGGTAGGCGGACACGTCGCCTGAGACGCCCATCTCGAGCAAGATGGCCATCATGGCGATGCTCATGAACTTCTGGCCGTCCTGCGCGCCGTGCATGAACGCCAGCAGCGCCGCCGCGCCGATCTGCGCCCCCGAGAAGAAGCGCTCGGCCGGGTAGCGGTTCACCGAGCGGAAGAGAAGGCCCATGAGCTTGGCGAGCAGCCACCCCAGGCCGAAACCGAGCACCGTGGAAATGGCCAGGCCGTAGACGACCTTCATCCACTCTCCCCAGTTGACGCCCGCCGAGAACCCCTGCAGGGCGATCGCCGCACCGGTGAGGCCGGCGATGAGCGAATGGGACTGCGACGTGGGGATGCCGAAGTACCACGCGGCGACGCCCCACACCACGATCGCCACCATCGCCGCGCACAGGGCCACAAGCGACGCCTGCGCATCCCCCCCGAAGTTCACCATGCCGGCCACCGTGTCGGCCACCGCCGTCGACACGAGCGTCATGAGCAGCAGGCCCAGGAAGTTGCAGACCGCGGCCATGAAGATGGCGGGGCCCGCGGGCATGCAGCGCGTCGAGACGACCGTGGCGATGGCGTTGGCGGCGTCGGTCGCGCCGTTCACGACGATGACGGCGAGCACGAGCAGCACGACGGCAAGCAGAAGGGGGTTTGCGACGACATCGGCAAAAATCGCGGCAAGCGATAGGTCCATGAGTTCTCCCAGTCGCGGGCGAGCCAGGCCCGGCAGGCGGGCCCGGCGCTGGCAAGGAAGCCGCGCGGACACGGTTCTTTGCGCATCCCTTACACAGCCGATATGCAATATTAACGCTTCACCGACAAGGATGGGGCGAGAGCGGGCAATCGGATGCAAACGCACGACCTTCCCCCAACGGGCCCCGGCGCACGGGGCGCCGGCATGTGCAAGCCGCCCTTATCGGCGAACGCCCCGCCGAACCGAAAGGTGTTTGCGAGAATGGGGCTGTGTGGTGGGGGATCGCACGGGGATGCGCACAGAAAGGGGACCCGCACCATGCCCATCGACGCCGACGACGTCCGCACGAGCACGCTGTGGCTCACCAACGTGGTGGAGGTCAACCGCCGCGTGAAAGAGACGCTTGAAGACCGGGCCGGCCTGTCCGTGACCCAGTACCGCATCCTGCTGGAGCTCTACGCCAGCCGGGCCTGCCTTGCATGCGGCACGCTGGCCGACATGCTGTTCCTCACCCCCGCCGCCATGACGCACGCCGCCGACCGCCTGTGCGCCGACGGCCTTGCGACCCGCACCCCGCTCGCGTCGAACCGCCGGGTGACGCTCGTGGACGTCACCGAACGCGGCCTGGAAGCCATGCATGCCGCCGGCCTCGAGCTCGAGGCCATGCTGCGCCGCGACGCGTGGGCGACGCTGGCGCCCGACGAGCTGGAGCAGGTCGTGCTGGGGTGCCTAAGGCTGACGGGGCGTCTCGGCAGCCTCACGTCGCTGCACGGCGACCTGGCCGTGGAACCGTGCTACATCACCTGCGTCGACATCCAACAGCGCCTCTACAGCGACCTGCTCGAGGGGTGCGCCTTCACGGTAGGCGAGTTCCGCTGCGCCCTGTGCCTGCTCGGCGAAGAGAGGCTGCGCTCGGCGGACCTGTCGGACATCCTGCTGCTCAACCGCAGCAGCACGTCGCGCGCCGTGAACGCCCTCAAACTGAGCGGCTTGGCGGAAGGGGCGGTGAGCGGCAGCGACTCGCGGGCCACCGTCCTCGCGCTGACCGAGCCGGGCCGGGCTGCGGTCCGCGGCGCCCTGGCCCGGCTCGCCGCCCTCGACGCCGACCTCTTCGGCACGTCCGGCAGGCCCGACGTCGCCGTCCTCGACACGCTGTCGCTGAGCGTCCACGCCTCCCTGCGCGCGGCGGCCCGCCGCGACCGGGCGGGGCGGCGCAGGCGGTAGGGCGCGGACGCCTCCCTGCGAGAACGCGCGCCGAAATCGCGGCGCGCCGCAGGCTGCCGATATGCGGCGAACCTCCATGCCGTGCGGCGACGGCGCCTTTATACTGGCGTGGTTTGCAACCCGACATGGAAAGGAGACCCCGCCATGGCCCACGCAGCAGCCGAGGGCGAGCTCGACCTCGCCGTCGGCGCACGTCTGAGCGGCTTCGTCGTCGAACGTGTCGAAGATCTTCCCGAAATCGAGGGCACGGCCTATGTCATGCGCCACGCCTCCGCCGGCACGCCGCTCATGTGGCTCGCCAACGACGACGAGAACAAGTCGTTCTCCGTCGCCTTCAAGACCCCGCCCGCCGACGACACGGGCGTGTTCCACATCCTCGAGCACTCCGTGCTGTGCGGCAGCGACCGCTACCCGGTGAAGGAGCCGTTCGTCAACCTGCTCAAGACCTCGATGCAGACGTTCCTGAACGCCCTGACCTTCTCGGACAAGACGATGTACCCGGTGGCGAGCACCAACGAGCAAGACCTGCTCAACCTCATGGACGTCTACATGGACGCGGTGCTGCACCCGGCGCTGCGCTCAAAGCGCGCCGTCTTCGAGCAGGAAGGCTGGCACTACGAGGTGGACCTGCCGCACGGCGGCTGGGACGGCACCGGCAAGCGGCCGGCGCTGCGCTACAACGGCGTGGTCTTCAACGAGATGAAGGGCGCCCTGGCCGACCCCGACGAGGTCGCGCTTAACCGCATGTCGGCCGCCCTGTTCCCCGACACCGCCTACCGCTTCGAGTCGGGCGGCAACCCGCGGGCCATCCCGCGCCTCACCTACGAGAGCTTCCTCGACACGCACGCGCGCCACTACAACCTCTCCAACGCCCGCATCGTGCTCTACGGCGACATCTCGCTGACCCGCGAGCTCGACCTGCTCGACGCCCGCTACCTGGCCGCGGCCGACAAGCCGGCCGGCGCGCCCAACCCCCTGGAGCTGCAAGCCCCGACCGTGGACCACGACGCCGCGTGCACGATGGCGACCGCCCCCGAAAACGCCGTGGTCATGGCGGGCTACGTGCTCGGCACGGCGCGCGACCGCGAGCGCTGCCTGGCCGTCGAGGTGCTCTTCGACGCGCTCATGGGAAGCAACGAGGCGCCCCTCAAGCGCGCCCTGCTCGACGCCGACCTGGGCACCGACGTCGACTCGTTCGTGTTCGACGGCCTGCTGCAACCCTACGCGATCGTCGAACTGCGTGGGGCGAAGCCAAACTCGAAGCAAGCCTTCCGCGAGCTGCTCGACGCCGAGTTCGCCCGCATGGCGCGCGAGGGCGTGCCGCGCGAGAATCTCGAGGCGGCGCTCGAGGCGGCTGCGTTCAGCCTGCGCGAGCGCGACTTTGGCTACGCCGACGGCGTGGCGCTGGCCATCAACGCGATGAGCGGCTGGCTCTACGACGAGGACATGCCCTGCGACTACCTGCGCTACGAGGAGGCCCTCTCCAACCTGCGCGCCGGGCTCGACGGAACCTACTGGGAAGACCTCGTGCGCGAGACGTTCGCCGAGTCGCGCCACCGGGCCACCGTCGAGCTGGCGCCCGTCCCCCCCGGCGCCGAGGACGGCGCCGCTGCGCAGGAGGCCGCCGAGCTAGCGCGCGCCTCCCAGGCGATGGGCCCCGACGACTTCGCCGCCGTCGCCGCCGAGGTGGAGGAGCTGCGCCGCATCCAAGGCGAGCCCGACTCTCCCGAGGCTCTGGCCACCCTGCCTCAGCTGCGCGTGGGCGACATCGGCCCCGCCCGCGAGGAACCGGCGTTTGGCCCGGTGGCAGACACGCCGCTGCCCTGCCTGTACCACGAGGTCCCCACCCGACGCATCGACTACGTCTCGCACTACTTCGACCTGTCGTGTCTGACCTGGGAGGAGCTGCCCTACCTGACGTTGGCCGCGACCCTGCTGGGCAAGATGGCGACCTCGCGGCACACCGCCGCCCAGCTCGACACGCTCGTCGAGGCACGTCTGGGCCGCCTTGCCTTCTCGACCGTCGTGCACGAGGACTGCGTCACCAAGAAGGCCACCCCGCGGCTGCTCGTCGCGGCAAGCGCCCTGTCCGAGAACGTCGACGACCTCGCCGCGCTGCCCGCCGAGATCTGGTCGTCGACCGACTTCTCCGACCTCGCCAAGATCCGCACCGTGCTGCAGCAGCAGCGCCTCGACAGCGAGCAGGCCTTCGCCAACTCCGGCAACGCCTACGCCTTGGCGCGCGCCTGGGGCTACACCTCGCGCAACTCCTACCTGGCCCAGCACTTCGGCAACGTGGACTACTACCGCTTCGTGCGCCGCCTGCTTGCCGACTGGGACGCGCTCTCGCCGCGGCTGCCCGACGTGCTCGCCGACGTCTGCCGCCGCGTGTTCACCGCGCGTGCAAGCCTGCACAGCTTCACCGGAGAGGCCGCCGACCTCAAACGCTTCTGGGAGGTCGGCGACACACTGTGTCTTGGGGAGCCGGGCGGAGAGCTCGAGCGCAGGCTCGAGGTGCCCGAACCGCCGCTGCCGGGCGAGGCCTTCGCCGTGCCCACCGACGTCTGCTTCGTGGCCAAGGCCGACGACGGCACCCACGCGCAGGTCGAATACTCGGGCCTGTGGCCGGTGGCCGCGCAGGCGCTCAGTTACGGCTACCTCTGGGACGAGATTCGCGTGAAGGGCGGCGCCTACGGCTGCGGCCTACGCATGGGTGCCAACGGCAACCTGGGCTTCTACACCTACCGCGACCCCAATCTCGACGCCTCGCTCGCCCGCATGGACGCCGCCGCAGGCTGGCTTTCCGGCTTCGACCCCGCGCCTGCGGAACTCGACGGCTTCATCGTGAGCACCGTGGCCTCGCACGACGCCCCGCAGCGCCCCCGGCAGATCGCCCACCGGCAGGACACCGCCTACCTTATGCGCCGCGACCGCGCCTGGCGCAGCCGCATCCGCGCCGAGGAGCTGGCGGCGACTGCCGAGACCCTCCGCCCGCTGGCGGGCCCGCTTGCCCGCCTGGCCGAGCGCGACGCGGTGTGCGTGTTCGGCAGCCGCGAGATCCTGGAGCGCTCGCAAGCCGGCCTGCGCGTCGTGGACCTGTTCGGCGACGGGGCCCTCGAAGGGTAGCGACGAGGCGCCGCCCGGCCTATGCCACGTTTCGGACGGGCGGCGCCCTCGCACGGCCGCGCGCAGGCGCGCC
>CAZUFB010000005.1:11699-28952 GCA_964619775.1 uncultured Coriobacteriaceae bacterium | reverse complement strand
CCTATGCCACGTTTCGGACGGGCGGCGCCCTCGCACGGCCGCGCGCAGGCGCGCCGCGGGCCTTGCGGCAGGCTTGGCATGCTGCGCCACAATCGTGGGCATCCCCGCAGGCATCCACAGCTTCAAGTTCGCCAAGCTCGCGCTCATGCCGTTCGGCAGCGACGTGCGGTTCGGACGGCGTTAGGGGCGGTAGATGACCGCCGGTCCCACCGGCGAGGCCGCGCACATCAAGATGGACGGCGCAAACGCAGCCGAGTGCGTGCCCGGCGGCAAAGTCGTGGCACGAATCGCGCCGAGTGCGTGCCCGGCAACGGCCGCCGCGGTGCCCGGCATGCCGAGCCGGCGGCAAACCGGCAGGTCGGCGTCTCTCTCGACACCACACGGCACCTTGACGGCACATCGGACAAATGCACTCGACGCGATTCGTGCCGACACTTTCTGCACCGACACGCACCCGGCCGGTTTTCTGCCGCCGAGAGCGTATCGCCCCCGCGGGAAGCACCACACGGGCGCCGGGGCACCCTGGGCCGTCCGCGCCATCCGGGCAAACGGGACCTGCGAGCATCCCGGCCTTGCGAGGCCTTCGCGCCTACCGCTGTTCCCCGGCGGTCTCGGCCGGCACCGCATCGGGTGCATAGAGCCGCGTGCGCCACGCACCGAAACGCCAGTAGACCAGGTAGGCGATGCCGGTGACGACCCAGCTCAAGGGATAGGTGGCTGCAACCCACAGCATGTCCCAATGACGGGGCACCACGACGAGGATCCACAGCACGCGCAGCACGCAGGTGCCCAGCAGGGTGATGACCATGGGGCGCAGGGTCTCTCCGGTGCCGCGGATCGAACCCGAAAGCACCTCGACCAGCACGAAGGTCGCATACCACGGCGCCAGGAACTTGAACACCTCGTCGCATACCGCCAACGATGCCGCGTCGTCGGTGAACAGCGAGGCCACGGTGGAACCCCAGAAGTACATCACCAGGCACAGCGGAACGAGCATCGCGGCGCTCAGCACGATGCACACGAACACGCTCTTGCGCGCCCTGCGGTTGTAGCCGGCCCCGTAGCATTGGGCCACGAAGGTGGTGGACGCCACGCCGAACGCGTCGAGCACAAGCCACACGAACAGGTCGACCTTGCCGGTGAGCGCCCAGCCGGTCACGTAGGTGCTGCCCAGACCGTTGACGCCCCATTGCACGGTGGCGTTGCTCACCGGGTAGAGCGCCGAGCCGACGCCGGTGGGAAGGCCGAGGGCCACCATGCGGCGCAGCAGGCGCATGTCGGGCTTGAGGCCGCGCCCACGCAGCTCGAGGCGGCAGGCCCCCTTGTAGCGCACAAGGGCGCGCACGGCCAGCACCCCAGAAGAGGTCTCGGCCAGCACGGTGGCCAAGGCGGCACCCGCCACGCCCCATTGAAAAACACAGACGAACAGCAGGTCGAGCACGATGTTCACCAAGGTGCTGACCGCGATGAAGTAAAACGGGCGGCGCGAGTCGCCCACCGCGCGCATGACGGCCGCACTCATGTTGTAGGCCATGAGCGGCACCATACCGCAGAAATAGACCATGATGAAGGTGTAGGCGTAGTCCCAGTTCTCGGCCGGGGTGTTGAGCAGGCGGAGCAAAGGCGCCGACAACGACAGCCCGAGCACCGTGATGACGAGGCCGCACGCAAGGGAGAAGACGAACGCGGCATGCACGGCGTTGCCGACGTCGCGGTCCTTGTGGGCGCCCCAAAGCTGCGCCACGACGATGGAGGCGCCGGTGGACAGACCTACGAAGAAGTTCACGAGCAGGCGGACGACGGAGTTGGTGGAGTCGATGGCGCCCAAGGCAACCGACCCTACGAAATTGCCGACCACGAAGGCGTCGACCACCGTGTAGAGCTGCTGGAACAGCGAGGCCGCCATGAGCGGCAGCACATAGAGCAGCACGCGTTTCCAGATGTTGCCCTGCGTGATGCCAGCGTCGCTCGCCGTCCGGCGCCTCTCGAGCCCTTCCGCCATGCGACCGCTCCCTCCCCTGCCGAACCGCCCGTACGCCCCTTCCCCCGGGGACGGGCCGGGCGCTTACCCGACCAGCCCCTCGTCGGCGAGCACCGTGCGGATGCGCACCATCGCCTCGCGGCAGTCCTCGGTGCGTCCAAAGGCCGTGAGGCGCAGATACCCCTCGCCCGCCGGACCAAAACCCACGCCGGGGGTCGACACGACCTGGGCCTTCTCAAGCAGCAGGTCGAAGAAGTCCCACGAACACATGCCGCCCGGGCACTCCATCCAGATGTAGGGGGAGTTCTTGCCGCCCATGTAGCGGATGCCCATCTCGTCGAGGGCCCCGGAGATGAGGCGCGCGTTGGCGAGGTAGGCGTCGACCTGCTCGGCGGTCTCGCGGCGGCCGGGCTCGAGCAGGGCCGCCTCGGCGGCACGCTGCACGATGTAGGGCACGCCGTTGAACTTGGTGTTCTGACGGCGGCGCCACAGCGCGTTGAGGTCGCCGTCGGCAACCTCGAGGGCCTTGGGGACCACGGTGAAGCCGCAGCGCACGCCCGTGAAGCCGGCACGCTTGGAAAACGAGGAGATCTCGACCGCGCAGCGCTCGGCCCCGTCGATCTCGTAGACGGTGTGGGGCACGCCGCCGGTGCGGATGAACGCCTCGTAGGCCGAGTCGAACACGATGAGGGACCGGTGGCGCAGCGCGTAGTCGACCCAGGCGGCCAGCCCGTCGGAGCCGTAGACCGCGCCCGTGGGGTTGTTGGGCGAGCAGATGTAGACGAGGTCGGCCTCCACTTCGTCGTCGGGCAGCGGCAGGAAGCCGTTGTCGGCCGAACCGTGCATGTAGACGATGCGATTGCCGGCCATCACGTTGGTGTCGACGTAGGCGGGGTACACCGGGTCGGGAATGAGCGCCGTCGAGCCGGGGGCGAGCACGTCGAGGAAGTTGCCCAAGTCGCTCTTCGCACCGTCGGAGATGAACACCTCGTCGACACCCACCGTGGCGCCGAGCCGCGCATAGTGGTCGGCGACCGCCTGGCGCAAAAACCCGTAGCCTTCGGCGTCGTCGCAGTAGCCGCGGAAGGTGCTCGCCTTGCCCATCTCGTCGACCGCGTCGTGCAGCGCCTTGACGACTGCGGGGGCCAACGGCAGGGTCACGTCGCCGATGGAAAGCCGTATGACGCGGGCTTCGGGATGGGCTGCCTGGTAGGCGTTGGTCTTGCGCGCCACCGTGGAGAACAGATAGCTCTGCCCGAGGCGGGAGAAGGTCTCGTTCACATGCATGGGGAATGCTCCGTTTCACCGCGATGCCGAAGGCCGCGCCCGGGCGCACGCCGGATTGGCGGTCTCGCGCCGTATCGTACCGCCGCCTATTGTGGGGGTCCCGCCGCCGTCGCGCGGGCGGCGCGCCGCGGGAGGGACGCAAGCACACGGAACCTACGCACCGCGCGCAGCGCACGGGCGGCCGCAGGTGCAAAAGAGGCACCATCCAGACAAGCCGCACGCGGCGCGGCAAAGCGGCCGCAGCAGGTCCTACCAGGGACGCAGGGAACCGACCGGATACCGCACGTCCCACAAGGTGAGGCCGCACGCCGGAGCGCAGGGGCCGGCCGCGCGCCGATCGCGCGCCGCCAGGACCTCGGCCATCCAACCCACCGGGCGACGCCCGCAGCCCACCTCAACAAGCGTGCCCACGACGGTGCGCACCATCGAGTGGAGGAAGGCGTTGCCCGCGATGTCGAAGACCAGCGCCCGCTCGCCGAACGCTTCCTCGTAGGAGAAGGCGGCAGACGACACGTGGCGGCAGGTGGGCCTGCCCTCGGCACTTGCCGTCTTGCAGAAGCTCCTGAAGTCGTGCTCGCCCACAAGGCAGCGCGCCGCCTCCGCCATCGCCCCAACATCGAGGGAGTCGGCCTCAGGCGCGCGGAACCACCAGGTCCAGCGCGCGGCGAACAGCGGCGGGACAGGACCGACCGCAATGCGGTAGCGGTAGTAGCGCGCCTCGGCGTCGAACCGCGCCGAGAATCCGGGGGCGGCGCGCAGCACCTCGAAGACGCGCACGTCGTCGGGCAGGACGGCCGCAAGCGACCGCAGCAGGCGGTCGCCCGACAACGTCCGCGCCTCGTCGGGGGCGAGCGGCAGGCTCACATGCTGGGCGCGCGCATGCACGCCCGCATCGGTCCGCCCCGCGCAGGTCAGCGCAACCTCGCGGCGTAGCAGCACCTCGAGCGCGCGCTTGAGCTCGCCTGCGACCGTGCGCACGTGCGTCTGGCCTTCCTGCAGGGCAAAGCCCGAGAAGCCCGTGCCGTCGTAGCCCACGCGCAGCACGAGGGTGTCCCCGGACGGCCCGTCGTGCGCGACGACCTCGGGGCTCGGGGCGTCCGGTTGCATGGCGCTCACTGGGGGACTCCTTTCGTCCCGCACGCAGGCGGGTTTCTGGCCCTTCTCGGCTCCTATCAGAACAGCACGGCCGTCGCCGCGGCCAAAGCGCAGCCCAGCGCGAGAACCGCCGCGTCGACGGGGCGCAGGCGCAGCGTCGTCAGACGCGTGCGGCCGACCCCGCGGTAGCAGCGCGCCCGCATGGCGGCCGCCAAGGCGTCGGAGCGGCGGAACAGCCCCACGAACAGCGGGACCATGACCGGCACCCACGATACCACACGGCGCACGGGGCCGCCTTCCCCCACGCGGGCACCGCGGGCGCGCTGGGCGAGCACCACCCGGTCGAGCTGTTCGGCACAGACCGGAATGAAGCGAAGGGCGACCGAGAGCATCGTCGCGAGGTCGTCCACCGGCACGCGCAGCCGGCGCAGCGGCCCCATGACGCACACGAGCGCCTCGGTGAGCACCGTGGCGGTGGTCGTGGAGGTCGCCAGCAGGCTCAACGCCGCCATGAGCGCGATGCGCGCCACGGCCCGCAGGCCGCTGGCAAGGCCTGCCGGGTCCACGCCGACCGGGCCGACGACGGTCCAGGCGGCCGACCCGTCGAAGCGCAAGGCGCTGCCGAGCGCCAAGATCGTGAACACCGCAAGCAGGGGGGCCAGGCCGGCCGCCATGCGCGCAAGCGGCACGTGCGCCGAGACGGCCAGGGCTATCACGGCCGCGGCCACGCAGCCGAGCGCCGCCCACGACCCTACGGAGAACAGCGCTACCGTCCACACCGCGAGCAGCCCGAGCTTGACGCGCGGGTCGAGCCGGTGCAGCGGCGTGTCGCCCGCGACATAGGAACCGGGTACGCTACCGACGGCCACCGTCGCCCGCCCCCTCCCCCGCCGCGACGCCGTCCAGGGCCCGCGCAAAGCAGGCAAGGCCGTCGGGCACCAGCCCCGCGTCCGCCAGCGCGTCGGCAGGCAGAGCGCACGCCGGCCCCGACCACGCGACCCGGCCGCCGTCGAGCACGACGGCGCGGTCGGAGAGCGCGGCCAGGCGGGCCACGTCGTGCGAAACGACCGCGACCCCCGCGCCGTCCGCCGTCAGGCCGTCAAGCACCGCGGCCAGGCGGGCCATCCCGCCCGCATCGAGACCCGCCGTCGGTTCGTCGAAAACCACGTAGGGGGCCTCCATCGCCAGGACGCCCGCAAGCGCCGCCCGGCGCATCTGCCCCCCCGACAGCGCAAAGGGGCTCGCCTCACCGAAAACCCCGGGGTCGAGCCCGACGCGCTCAAGCGCCCGTACGGCGCGGCGTCGGGCCTCGTCGCGCGTACAGCCCAGGTTCGCAGGGCCGAACGCCACGTCGTCAAGCACCGTGGCGGCGAACAGCTGGTCCTCGGCACGCTGGAACGCATAGCCCACTCCCCCCGCGCGGGCGGGGGCGCCGTCGACCCAGGCCTCCCCGCGGGCAGGGCGCAGCAGCCCCGCCGCCAGGCGTGCGAGCGTCGACTTGCCCGACCCCGTGCGCCCGGCGACGAGCACCGTAGCGCCCGGCGCGACCTCGAGGTCGGCGTCGCGCACAGCCCACGCAGGCTCGTGACCTCGCATGGGCCGGGAGTAGGAGAACCACGCGCCGCGCACCCGCAAGCCCGCGGCGGAGTCGGGCGGAGCGGCGGAGAGGCGCGGCTCACGCGAGGTGCCCGGCGACGCTTCCAAGGTCCCCGGGGCACCCGCCGCCGCCCAGGCCCCGCCCGCGCCCTGCACGCCGACGACGGCACGGGCACGGCGCACGGCCCTCTTTCCCGCCCGCGCAACGAGCGCCGCGCACGCCGCCGGGTCGCCGAAAGGCGCGTCCGCAGGCAGCAGGCCGGCACCGACAAGGGAGCGCGCAGCCTCAAGCCACGGGGTGAGTAGGCAGACGGCCCGATCCAGCGCCGCATCGTCGAGCAGCAGCCCCGCGGGCGCCCCCTCCCAGACGACGCGGCCCTTCTCCACCACGACCGCGCGGTCGCAGGCCAAGGCCTCCTCGAGCTCGTGGGTCGCATGCACCACGGCGCAGCCCCGCGCGGACATCTCCCCGAGCACGGCGAGCACGTCGCGGCGGGCCTGCGGGTCGAGCATCGAGCACGGCTCGTCGCACAGCAGGTACGCCGGGCGCATTGCAAGCGCGCCGGCGATTGCAAGGCGCTGGCGCTGCCCGCCCGACAGGGTGGCCACCTCGCGGCGCTCGAAACCCGCCAACCCGCACGCCTCCAGCGCCCGCAGCGTGCGCGAACGGACCTCGTCGAGCGGCAGGCCGAGGTTGCACGGGCCGAACGCGGCCTCCTCGAACACCGTGGAGGCCACCATCTGGTCGTCGGGGTCCTGCCCCACCACGCCCACCGACCGCCGCAGCAGGCCGAGACCGCGCGCGCCGTCCATCGGAACGCCGTCGAGCAGCACGCCGCCGGCGTCGGGGCGCAGCTGCCCCGCCATGACGCGCAGCAAGGTCGACTTGCCCGACCCGTTGGGGCCTAGGACCGCCAGGCGTTCTCCGGGGCGCACCGTAAGCGACACGCCCCGCAGGGCCGCCGACGCACCCGCCGAGTCGGCCGGCGCGGACGCGGCGGCGCCTTGCGGGTACGCATATGCAACCGCCTGCAGCTCAAGCATGGCAACACCCCCAACCAGACGCCAGGACCGCATCGCGACACAAACCAAAAGAGGGGCCCCGAAGGACCCCTCTGACTGCATACCGCCATTCCGTGCCGCAGCCGCATCGGGCGGCCGCAGCGCCGTGAAAGCCTACTCGGCCTTCTTCTCGGCAGCCTCCTCGGCCGGGGCAGCCTCGGCCGCGGCGGGAACCTCGGCCTCGGCAGCCGGCTCCTCGACGACCTTCGCCTCGGCCACGGGGGCCGCGGCGGGCTTCTCGGCCCTCACCTTGGGGGTGCAGGGTTCGGTCACGAGCTCGATGATGACCATGGGCGCATTGTCGCCGCGACGGGGCCCGAGCTTGATGATGCGGGTGAAGCCGCAGGTGCGGTCGGCCCACATGCCCTGCTCGACCTTCTCGAACACCTCGCGCACGATATGTTTGTCGTTGAGCTTGGCGATGGCGAGACGACGGGAGTGCAGGTCGCCGCGCTTGGCCCACGTGATGATGCGGTCCACGTCGCCACGGATGGCCTTGGCCTTGGTCTCGGTTGTCTTGATGCGGTCGTTCAGGAACAGCGAGCACACCAGGTTGCGCTTCATCAGCTTGGTGTGCGAGGCGTTCGAACCCAGCTTCATGCCGTGCTTCTTGTTGTGCCTCATGCTAACAGTCTCCCGGTCTTACTACTGTTTCAGGCTCATACCCATCGAGGCCAGCTTGTCCTTGACCTCTTCGATGGACTTGACGCCGAAATTGCGGATATTGAGCAGGTCGTTCTCGCTGAAGTCGAGCAGCTGGCGAACCGAGTGGATGCCCGCGCGCTTCAGGCAGTTGAAAGAGCGCACCGACAGGTCGAGGTCGTCGATCCTCTTGTCGAGCTCCAGGTTGTCGCCAGTCTCTTCCTGGGCGAAAATCGAGGTTTCCTCGGGAACGTCGGCGACCGCGGTGAGCGAGAGGAACGCATTCACGTGCTGGTTCACGATGTTGGCCGCTTGCACGAGCGCCTCGGAAGGCGTGACCGCCCCGTTGGTCTCGATCTCGAGCACAAGGCTGTCGTAGTCGGTGCGCTGACCGACGCGGCACGGCTCGACAAGCTTGGTGCAGCGACGCACCGGCGAGAACAGCGAGTCGACGTGGATGATGCCGATGGAGTCGTCCGGACGGGCATTCATCTCGCCCGGGACGTAGCCGCGGCCGCATCCGATGCGCATCGACATCGTCAGGTGCACGCCATCCTCAAGCGTGGCGATGACGTGGTCGGGGTTGACGAGGTCAAACTCGGCGGGCACGAAGAAGTCCTCGCCGGTCACCACCGCAGGTCCGTCGATGTCGACGGTGGCGGTGGCCTCGTCGCCCAGACCGTTGGCCTTGAAGACAAGGCCCTTGACGTTCAGGACGATGTCGGTAACGTCCTCGCGCACACCAGACAGAGCCTGGAACTCGTGCTGGACGCCCTCGATGTGGATCGACTCGACGGCGGCACCGTCAAGCGAAGAAAGCAGCACGCGGCGCAGGGAGTTGCCCAGCGTGTCGCCGAACCCGCGCTCGAGAGGCTCAACCGTAAAACGGGCAAACGAGTCGCTGACGTTCTCGACGGTCACCTGGGGCCTGATGAACTCTGACATGTGGTACCTCCAGACTCCTTGGCCGCAGATTACTTCGAGTAAAGCTCGACGATGAGCTGCTCCTGGATGTCCATGTCAATCTGGTCGCGCGTCGGAAGGTTGAGCACCGAACCCTGGAGCTTCTCGATGTCGAGCTCGAGCCAGCTGGGGACCTTGCGGTTCTCGGAAGCGACGAGGGCGCTCTTGATGACGAGCATCTCCTTGGCCTTGGGGGCGACGGAGACGACGTCGCCGGCCTTGACGCGGTAGGACGGGATGTCGACGCGGCGGCCGTTGACAAAGATGTGGCCGTGGCCCACGGTCTGACGAGCCTCGCGGCGGGTGTGGGCAAAACCGAGACGGAAGACGACGTTGTCGAGACGGGTCTCGAGCATGGTCATCAGGTTCGCACCGGTAACACCAGGCTGGCGCTTGGCCTTGTTGAAGTACTCGTGGAACTGCTTCTCGAGCACGCCGTAGATGAACTTGGCCTTCTGCTTCTCGCGAAGCTGGATGCCGTACTCGCTCTCCTGGCGACGGCGGCGCTTCTGAGGCTGACGCTTGGATTCCTTGGTGATGCCCATAACGATGGGGTCGATACCCAGGGACCTGCACCGCTTGAGCACAGGGGTCCTATCCACTGCCATGTTGGTTATCCTTCCTTACTTACACGCGACGACGCTTGCGCGGACGGCAACCGTTGTGCGGAGTGGGGGTCTTGTCCTGGATGCTCGTAACCTCGAGGCCGGCGGCCTGCAACGAGCGGATGGCGGTCTCGCGACCGGAGCCGGGACCCTTGACGAACACGGCGACCTTGCGCATACCGTGCTCCTGGGCGACCTTGGCGCAGGCCTCGGCGGCCATCTGGGCGGCAAAGGGGGTCGACTTGCGCGAACCCTTGAAGCCCACGGTACCGGCGGACTGCCAGGCGATTACGTTGCCCTGGGGGTCGGTAATCGAGATGATGGTGTTGTTAAACGAGCTCTTGATGTGGGCCTGGCCCACGGCGATGTTCTTGCGGTCGGCGCGCTTGATGCGCGTACGGACAGCCTTCTTGTTGGATGCCATGTTACGTTAGCCCCTCTTCTTCCCGCCGATTTGACGACGCGGGCCCTTGCGGGTACGAGCGTTGGTGTGGGTGCGCTGACCGCGGACCGGCAGACCCTTGCGGTGACGCAGGCCACGGTAGCAGCCGATTTCCATCAAACGCTTGATGTTCTGGCTCTGCTCGCGGCGCAGGTCTCCTTCGACCATGATTTTACCGTCGATGGCGTCGCGAAGACGGGTGACCTCGTCCTCGGTCAGGTCCTTGACACGGGTGGAGGGGTCGACACCGGTCTCGGCGCACAGTTTGGAGGCGGTGGTACGGCCGATGCCGTAGATGTAAGTCAGGCCGATCTCGACGCGCTTTTCACGCGGAAGGTCGACACCAAAGATACGGGCCAACGTTCTCTCCTCTCTTTAACCCTGGCGCTGCTTGTGGCGCGGGTTCTCGCAGACCACGAGAATCTTGCCGTGGCGGCGAATGATCTTGCACTTATCACACATCTTCTTGACCGAAGGACGTACTTTCATTGCCCTTTCCTTTCGGTTAGTTCCAACACTATATCTTTTCGTCCAGCCGCAGACGTTGTTGCCAAAAGCTACCGAAGCATGCGAATCCTGACCTCCTGCGCGACATACATTGGTCGCCCGTCGGAAGCCAGGACAAAAAGAAGACGCCAAACCCTACTTGTACCGGTAGGTAATACGCCCACGGCTCAAGTCGTAGGGAGAGAGCTCCAAAACGACCTTGTCACCGGGAAGGATGCGGATGTAGTTCATCCTGATCTTCCCCGAGATGTGGGCGAGAACCATATGCCCGTTCTCCAGCTCAACCTTGAACATGGCGTTGGGCAAGGGCTCGACGACCGTGCCCTCAAGCTCGATGGCATCTTCTCGCTTCGTCACAACACTCCACTTTCCGTAAAAAGGTACAGACAGCAGTTCCGGATGATACAGCACGGCAGACGGACATGCATCACATTCACAAAAACGCCCTACAAGATCAAGGCCGAGACGCATGCACGGGCATGCGAATCATCCAGCAGCGGCTGTCCTGTCTTTGCAAGGCGTTAAAGCCCCTAACACGAGGCGTTGCGCCCCTCATCGACGTCCATCGGGTCAAAGCCGGGTTCAACCGTGGTGATGACGGGACCGTCGGCGGTGATGGCCACCGTGTTCTCGAAATGCGCCGCCATGCTGCCGTCGTCGGTCACCACCGTCCAGTCGTTCTTAAGCACGTGGACGTTGCGCCGGCCCATCGTAATCATCGGCTCAATCGCAAGGCACATGCCCACTTCGAGCTTGATGCCGTGGCCGCGATGGCCGTAGTTGGGCACGTTGGGCTCCTCGTGCATATGGCGCCCGATGCCGTGGCCCACATACTCGCGGATGACGCCGTAGCCGTGCTTCTCGGCGTGCGCCTGGATGGCGTGACCTATGTCTCCCAGGTGGTTGCCGGGAACAGCCTGTTCGATACCGAGGGCGAGACAGTCGCGCGTGACCTCGAGCAGGGCCTTGCGGTCGTCCGAGACATGGCCCACCGCGAAGGTCCAGGCGTTGTCGCCCACCCAACCGTTCACGGTGGCCCCGGTGTCAATCGAGACGATGTCCCCCTCGGCCAAGATGCGATCGGCCGAGGGGATGCCATGCACGACTTCGTCGTTGACCGAAGCGCAGATGGTGCCGGGGAAACCGCCGTAGCCTTTGAAGCCCGGGGTACCTCCGTGCATGCGGATGAAGTCCTCGCAGAAGCGGTCGAGCTCGAGGGTCGACACGCCGGGGCGCACCATGCGCCCTGCAAGGCGCAAAACTTCCTTGGAGAGGGCGCCGCATACCTTCATGCACTCGATGTCCTGAGGCGACTTGAGCTTAATCATGGGAGATAGCGGCTTTCACGTCTGCGCAGACCTCCTCGACCGGACGGTTGCCATCGATCTCGACAAGTACGCCTGCACCTGCATAGTAGTTCACAAGGGGTGCCGTGGACTTCTGGTAGACGTTGAGGCGGTTCTGCACGGTGTCGGGGCGGTCGTCGGCGCGCTGATACATCTCACCAGCGCATCTGGGGCACGTCTCGTCGGCAGCGGTGCCGATATGGCCGCACGACCTGCAGACGCGACGCGACGACAGGCGCTCGACGATAACCTCGTCGGGCACGTTGATGGCGATTGCGCAATCGATGCGGCGGCCTTCGGCAGCCAGCGCGGTGTCGAGCGCGGCGGCTTGGGTCGTGGTGCGCGGGAAACCGTCGAGGATGAAGCCCTTCTTGGCGTCGTCTTCGGACAGGCGTTCGCGCATCAGGTCGATAATGAGGTCGTCCGGAACAAGCGCGCCGGCGTCCATATAGCTCTTCGCCTTCAGGCCGAGCGGCGTGCCGTTCTTGACCGCAGCGCGCAGAATGTCGCCGGTCGAGATATGCGGGATACCGTATTCGTCGATGAGGAACTGGGACTGGGTGCCCTTACCTGCGCCAGGGGCGCCGAGCAGCACAAGGTTCAACGCAAACCTCCTTGATCGTGAAGCTCACGGGCAATTGACAAAAAGGAGGGTTTCTCCCCCGGCCCCACATGCGGCCTACTTGAAGAAACCCTCGTAGTCGTGCATCTTGAGTTGGCTCTCGACCTTGCTCATCGTGTCGAGCGCAACGCCCACCATGATGAGGATCGAGGTGCCGCCGAACGCCTGGATGAGCGCGTTGTCGGTGAAGTAGAACAGGATGCTCGGAACTACCGACACGCACGCCAAGAAGATGGCGCCCGGCAGCGTGATGCGGTTCAGCACGTCCTTGATGTAGCGCGCCGTCGCCGCGCCCGGGCGCACGCCCGGGATGAAGCCGCCCTGTTTGCGCAGGTTGTCGGCAGTGTCCTGCGGGTTGAACACCATCGCCGTGTAGAAGTAGGCGAAGAAGATGATCAGTATCAGAGACAGCAGCCAGTTGAGCCAGCCGGCCGAAACGGCGTTCGAGAACGTCTGGAACCACCCGACGTTGGGGAAGAACACCGCAAGCTGGGCGGGGATGTACAGGATCGACGAGGCGAAGATGATCGGGATGACGCCCGCGGTGTTCACCTTGATGGGAAGGTAGGTGGTCTGCCCGCCCATCATGCGCCTGCCGACGACACGCTTGGCATACTGTATCGGAATCCTGCGCTGGCCGCGCTCCACAAAGATGATCGGCGGAATGACGATCAGGATCACCAGAACGATGAGGATCGTGAACAGGACTCCGTTGGAGCTGTATTCGATCGACGAGAAAATCGCCTGGGGCAGGCGCGACATGATGTTCGCGAAGATGATGAGCGACATGCCGTTGCCAACACCGTGCTGGGTAATGAGCTCGCCGAGCCACATGATGAGGACGGCGCCCACCACAAAGCCGAAAACGACCATCACGTCCACCAAAAACACCGGGACGCCCATGTCGGCGAAGGAAATCCCGTAGGATTCCCCCGTGAACAACATCAGGTAGCCAATACCGTTGATGAGGGACAGAAGAATCGTCAAATATCGAGTGTACTGTGTAATCTTGCGCTGCCCCGTCTCGCCCTCCTTGGCCAAGGTTCGGAGAGACGGTATCACCGCCTGCATCATCTGCATGATGATGGAGGCGGTGATGTAAGGCATGATGCCAAGTGAGAACAGCGACACATACGACAGCGCGCCACCCGAGAACAGGTTGAGCAACGCCATCGTGTTGGCCATACCGCCGGAGGCGGTCTCGAACTGGCTCACCAGCCCCTCAAATGGGATGCCGGGCAGCGGGATGTACGAGCCGATACGGTACAGCACGATAATCCCGAGAGTAAAGAAGATCTTCTTCCTCAGCTCAGGAACCCGGAACGCATTGAGGATGGCTGTTAACACGAGAGCTCTACCGTCCCTCCCGCAGCTTCAATCTTGGCCTTGGCGGCCGCAGAGCACTTGTCGACCTTCACCGTGAGCTTCTTGGTGATCTCGCCGTCGGCAAGCACCTTGACGAGCATGGTGTTCTTCTTGATGACGTTCTTGGCAACCAAAGCGTCAGCATCGACCGTGTCGCCGTCGTTGAAGAGGGTATCGAGGCGGGCGACGTTGACGGGAGCGTACTCGACGCGGCAGGGGTTGCGGAAACCGGGAAGCTTGGGCAGACGCATGGCCAGCTTCATCTGGCCGCCTTCGAAGCCCGGGCCCTTGCCGCCGCCGGAACGGGACAGCTGGCCCTTCTGGCCGCGACCCGCAGTGGTGCCGCCCTTGCCGGAGTTGCCGCGACCGACGCGCTTGCGGTTCTTGCGCGAACCCGGGGCGGGATAAAGATCGTGTAGCTGCATGGAAAAACTCCTAAATCTCCTCGACCGTGACGAGATGGCGAACCTTCAGGACCATACCGCGGACCGAGGGGGTGTCCGGGCGCTCCACCACGTCGTTGATGCGATGGAGGCCGAGGGAACGCAGGGTGTCGCGCTGATCCTGGCGATAGCCGATCTTGCTGCGGACCTGCTTGATGCGCAGGGTCTTCGTCGTTTCTTCAGCCATGGTTAGCTCTCCTTACCCACGAACATCT
Organism: uncultured Coriobacteriaceae bacterium; assembly: GCA_964619775.1. Taxonomy (GTDB): domain Bacteria; phylum Actinomycetota; class Coriobacteriia; order Coriobacteriales; family UMGS124; genus CAZUFB01. The sequence goes on along the minus strand of CAZUFB010000005.1, from coordinate 14,781 downwards.
GGGCGACGGACATACCGCGGCGGGCAGCGGCAGACTCGTTGCTCTCGAGGCGGCCGAGACCTTCGGCGGCAGCCTTCACGATGTTCATCGAGTTGCTGGTACCGAGCGACTTGCCGAGGATGTTCTTGATGCCGGCGAGGTCGCACAGGGCACGGACGGGACCGCCCGCGATGACGCCAGTACCGGGGACGGCCGGCTTCAGGACGACGCGGCCGGCGCCGAAGTGCCCCTCGACCTCGTGGGGGATGGTGCCGTCTTCGGTCACAGGAACGAAGAACATGTTCTTCTTGGCGTCCTCGATGCCCTTCTGGATGGCCAGCGGCACCTCGGTGGACTTGCCCATGCCGACGCCCACGTTGCCCTTGCCGTCGCCGACGACAACGAGCGCGGAGAGGGACATGCGGCGACCGCCCTTGACCGTCTTAGAAACGCGGTTGATGAAGACGACGCGCTCCTGGAGCTCGGGGGTTGCGTTGTTCTGCTGGTGGTTACGAGGCATGCTCTTCATTCCTCCTAGAAGATCAGGCCGGCGCTGCGGGCACCGTCGGCGAGGGCGGCGACGCGGCCGTGGTAGAGGTGGCCACCGCGGTCGAACGTCACCGTGGTGACGCCGGCCTCGATGGCGCGCTTGCCGATGAGCTCGCCGACGAACTGCGCGGCCTCCTTGTTGGAACCGAGCTTGCCGGTAGCCTTGAACTCAGGGTCGAGCGTCGAGGCGGCGCACAGGGTGCGGTGCGCGACATCGTCGATGACCTGGGCGTAAATGTGCATGTTGGTACGCGTGACGCAGAGACGCGGACGCGCGGGAGTGCCGGCGACCTTGCCGCGGACGCGACGGTGGCGACGGGCGAGACGCTCCTGCTTCGCCTTGTGCTTGTTCATGAGAAATCTCCTCGCTTACTTCCGGTGCCCTCGCGGGCGCCGGCGTGTGCCCTACTGCTACTTCGAGGCCTTGCCGAGCTTGCGACGGACGACCTCGCCGTCGTAGCGGATGCCCTTGCCCTTGTAGGGCTCGGGAGGACGGTGCGCGCGGATGTCCGCGGCAACCTGGCCGACACGCTGGTTGTCGATGCCGTGCACGATGATGTGCGTGTTGTCCGGCACCTCGAAGGTGATGCCGTCCTCCGGCTCGACGACGACCGGGTGCGAGAAGCCGAGCGAGAGCTCGAGGTTTTTGCCCTTGAGCGCAACGCGGTAGCCGACGCCCTGAAGCTCGAGCTTCTTGGCGAAGCCGGCCGACACGCCCACGACCATGTTGTTGAGCAGGGTGCGGGTCAGGCCGTGCATGGCACGGGAGGTGCGGGAGTCGTCAGGACGGCTGACGAGAATCTCGTCGCCCTCCTGGGAGATGGTGAGGTATTCGTAGAAGGTCTTGCTCAGCTCGCCCTTGGGGCCCTTGACGGTGACGTGGTTGTTGTCGTCGATGGTAACCTCTACGCCGGCAGGGACCGGGATGGGCTTCTTACCGATACGGGACACGGTGGTTGCTCCTTTCCAGCAGTCCGTTACCAAACGTAGGCGACGACTTCGCCGCCGACGCCGAGCTTGCGGGCGTCGCGGTCGCACATGACGCCCTTGGAGGTCGACACGATGGCGATGCCCAGGCCGCCGAGAACGCGGGGCAGGTCCTTGGCGCTCGAGTAGATGCGCAGGCCAGGCTTGGAGATACGGCGGATGCCGCGGATGACCTTGCCGCGGCGCTCGCCGTACTTGAGGGTGATGACAAGGTCGTCATGGGGGGTGCCGGACTCCACGACGTAGTCGGCGATGTAGCCCTCCTCCTTCATGACGCGAGCGATCTCGACAAGCTTCTTGCTCGAAGGCATCGAGACCGTGGCCTTGTTCGCAGAGTTTGCGTTACGGATACGCGTAAGCATATCTGCGATCGGGTCACTCAGGTTCATTGGATTCCTCCTATGGTTCTAGATGAGACTGCCCAGCGGTTCGCCGTCACCCGTGGCGAGGGCGCCTGACCGGACAGGTCCCCGGCATTTCGCCTTACCAGCTCGCCTTCTTGACACCGGGGAGTTCGCCATTGCTGGCAAGCTCGCGGAAGCAGACACGGCACAGACCGAACTTGCGGTAGTATGCGCGCGGACGGCCGCAACGCATGCAGCGGTTGTGCTGACGGGTCGAAAACTTCGGCTCGCGGGCAGCTGCGGCGATCATCGACTTCTTAGCCACTCTTCCTCCTCTACAACGCTTCGTTTCGTGCTCTGGCAGACAACGGTCATGGTGCTATCAGAGGCAAAGAGACGGACGCCTCTTTACTTCTTGAAGGGGAAACCGAGGGCGCGCAGCAGGGCCTCGCCCTCTTCGTTGGTCTTCGCGGTGGTCACGAACGTGATGTCCATGCCGCGGGTACGGTCGATCTTGTCGTAGGGAATCTCAGGGAAGATCTGCTGCTCAGCGATGCCGAGCGAGTAGTTGCCGCGGCCGTCGAACGACTTGGTGGAGCACCCGCGGAAGTCGCGGATGCGGGGGATGGCAATAGAGACCAGACGGTCGAAAAACTCCCACATGCGGTCGCCGCGCAGGGTGACCTTGCAGCCGATGGGCATGCCCTCGCGCAGGTGGAACGAGGCGATGGACTTGCGGGCGCGGGCAATCATGGGCTGCTGTCCGGTGATGGTGCGCAGGTCGGACACGGCGGCGTCGATAGCCTTCGAATCGGTCGTGGCCTCGCCGACGCCCATGTTGACGACAATTTTCTCGAGCTGGGGAATCAGGTGCACGTTCGAGTAGCCGAACTGCTCCTGCAGGGTCGAACGGACCGTTTCGTTGTAACGGACCTTGAGGCGGGGTGCTTCAGACATCGGTAACCTTCTCCTCTGACACGGGGTTTTAAGCGTCGGATTTCCAACCCGACGCCTCCCGACACCTATATCGGGAGCCAAGTTAAAAACTATAACGGCCCCGTCCGGAATTATCCAGACAGGGCCGCACATTTCACGACATGCCTAAATCTGTCACCTAAATCTGTCACGCCAGCGCGTTTAGAACTCGGCACCGCACTTCTTGCAGATGCGGACCTTCTTGCCCTCGGCGTTGTGGCCGTGGTTCACACGCGTGGCCTGGCCGC
>CAZUFB010000005.1:2211-11599 GCA_964619775.1 uncultured Coriobacteriaceae bacterium | reverse complement strand
CGGACCTTCTTGCCCTCGGCGTTGTGGCCGTGGTTCACACGCGTGGCCTGGCCGCACTTGGGGCAGACGAGTTGCACGCGGGAAACGTGAATCGGCGCCTCCTTGGTGATGATGCCGCCGCGGGGGTTGTTCTGCGAAGGACGCACGGACTTCTTCATCATAGCGACGCCCTTGACCACGACGCGTTCTTCGCGCGGCATGGCACGCAGGATCTCGCCGACCGCACCCTTGTCCTTGCCGGACAGGACCTTGACGGTGTCGCCCTTGCGGACGTTCAACTTTGCCATAACTACTTCTCCTTACAGCGTCTCGGGAGCCAGCGACGCAATCTTGAGGTACTTGCGGTCGCGCAGCTCGCGGGCGACGGGGCCGAAGACGCGGGTGCCCTTGGGGGCGCCGGAGGCGTCGATCAGGACGGCGGCGTTGTCGTCGAAACGGATGTAGCTGCCGTCCTTGCGGCGGATCTCCTTCTTGGTGCGCACGACGACGCAACGGACGACGGCGCCCTTCTTGACCGAACCGCCGGGAAGCGCGTCCTGCACGGCGCAGATAATGACGTCGCCGACGCCGGCGTAGCGGCGACGGGAACCACCGAGAACCTTGATGCACTTGACCTTGCGTGCACCGGAGTTGTCGGCGACGTTGAGCATGGTTTCTGCCTGAATCATCGCATCCTCCGAATGATGCTACGGGTGACAGAGGTGTGCCCGCGCACGCGGCACACATGGCACGAGCGGACGCCCCGGCGACTGGCCGGGGCGACGAAAAGGACGAGCCGGGCGAAGCTACTTCGCGCGCTCGACAATCTCCATGAGACGCCAGCGCTTCGTAGCCGACAGCGGGCGCGTCTCCATGATGCGGACGGTATCGCCGATGCCAGCCTCGTTGTTTTCGTCGTGGCAGTGGAACTTCTTCGTCTTCGTCATCATCTTACCGTACTTGGGATGGCGCTTGCGGTCGACCGTAGCGACAACGATGGACTTGTTGCCCATGATCGAGACGACAACGCCCTGGCGGACCTTACGGTGATTACGCTCCTCGGTCATCATTACTCCATGTTCTTCTGGGCCGCGAGCTCACGTGCACGGATCTCGGTGAGGATACGGGCGACGTCCTTCTTGACGAGCTTCACGCGCGCCGTATTGTCCAGCTGGCTCGTGGCCATTTGGAAACGGAGGTTGAAGAGCTCGGTACGGCATTCCTTCAGCTTTTCCTGCAGCTGCTTGTCATCAAGCGACCTGATCTCTGCGGGCTTCATTAGTTGGTCTCCTTCGCGTCCTGTGCGGCACGGGTGATGACCTTGGTCTTGATGGGCAGCTTGTGGGCAGCCAGACGCAGGGCCTCCATAGCAACGGCCTCATCGACGCCATTAATCTCGAACATTACGCGGCCGGGCTTGACGACGGCCACCCATCCCTCCGGGTTGCCCTTGCCCTTGCCCATGCGGGTCTCGGCGGGCTTCTTCGTGACCGGCTTGTCCGGGAAGATCGTGATCCACACGCGGCCGCCACGCTTCATGTAGCGGGTCATGGCAACACGGGCGGCCTCGATCTGACGGTTCGTAATCCAGTGCGGCTCGAGGGCGACCAGGCCGTAGTCGCCGAAGTTGAGCTTCGTCCAGCCTTTGGCCTTGCCCTTCATGGAGCCGCGCATCACCTTGCGGTGAGCAATGCGCTTAGGTGCAAGCATGCCTACCTCCTACCTTCGTTGCGACGATCGCGGCGCTGACGCGGGGCGCCCTCGAGGGCGGGGTTGGGCGCAGGCTGGCCGGGCAGCTTTTCGCCCAGGTAGATCCACACCTTCACACCGCAGGAACCCATGATGGTGTGGGCGGTGGCGGTGCCGTAGTCGATCTTGGCGCGCAGCGTGTGCAGCGGCACGCGGCCCTCGCGGTACCACTCGCGGCGGCCCATCTCCGCGCCGCCGAGACGGCCGGAGCACTGGATGCGGATGCCCTTGGCGCCGGACTTGCGGGCAGCCTGGACGGCCTTGCGCATGGCGCGGCGGAAGGCGACGCGCTGCTCGAGCTGCTCGGCGATACTCTGAGCGACCAGGGTCGCGTCGAGCTCGGGACGCTTGACCTCGACGACCTCGACCGAGAGGTTGGCGCCGGACTTGCCGGTGACCTTCTCGATGTCCTTGCGCAGGGTGTCGATCTCGGTGCCCTTCTTGCCGATCACGATGCCGGGGCGCGCGGTGAAGATGGTGACCTTCACCTTGTCGCCGGCACGCTCGATCTCGACGCGCGAGAGGGCTGCGTCCTTGAGACGCTTGGTCAGAAACGAGCGGATGGCGAGGTCGTTCTTGAGGGTCTCCTTGTAATCCTTATCGGAGTACCAGCGAGAACGCCAGTTCTCGGTCGTGCCGAGACGGAAACCGATCGGGTGTACCTTCTGTCCCATGACGCTTACGCCTCCTCTCGGGGTGCGACGATGACGGTGATGTGGCTCGTACGCTTGTTGATGCGCGAGGCCGAGCCCTTGGCGCGGGGACGGATGCGCTTGAGGGTCGGGCCCTCGTCGACGTAGGTGGTCTTCACCACGAGACTGTCGGCGCGCATACCGTGGTTGTGCTCGGCGTTGGCGACGGCGCTGTTGAGAACCTTGATGACGGTCTCCGCCGCCCCGCGCTCGGAGAACGCGAGGATGTTGCGCGCGTCGGCGATGCTCTTGCCGCGAATCTGGTCTACGACGAGGCGCACCTTCTTGGGGCTGATCCTGACGTAGCGGGCAATGGCCCTAGCTTCCATAACCTTGTTCTCCTGCTCGCTCATTACCGCTTGCCCTTATCTGCCGAGTGGCCACGGAACGTACGCGTGGGGGCGAACTCGCCCAGCTTGTGGCCCACCATGGACTCCGTGATGTACACGGGCACATGCTTGCGCCCGTCGTGGACGGCGATGGTGTGGCCGACCATCTCGGGGAAGATCGTGCTCGCGCGCGACCAGGTCTTGATGACCTGCTTGTCGCCGGACTCGTTCATCGCGATGACGCGGCTGAGGAGCCTGGGCTCGATGAAGGGGCCCTTCTTGAGGCTTCTGCTCATTTACGTGTTCTCCTTCTCGGGTTACTTCTTGCGGCGACGGATAATCATGTTGTTGGAACGCTTCTTCCTGTCGCGGGTCTTGTAACCCTTGCTGGGCATACCCCAAGGCGAAACGGAAGCGCGGCCGGAGGTGTGGTTCTTGCCCTCGCCGCCGCCGTGCGGGTGGTCGACAGGGTTCATGACCGTACCGCGGACCGTCGGGCGGATGCCGAGCCAGCGGCTGCGGCCGGCCTTGCCGATCTTGATGTTGGCGTGCTCAGCGTTACCCACCTCGCCGACGGTGGCGCGGCAGGTGAGCAGCACGCGGCGCATCTCGGAGGACGGCATGCGCACGATGGCGTACTTGCCTTCCTTGCCCATGAGCTGCAGCGAGGTGCCGGCCGAACGGGCGATCGCGGCGCCCTTGCCGGGCTGGAACTCCACCGCGTGAATCAGGGTGCCCACGGGGATGTCGGACAGGGGCAGGGCGTTGCCCGGCTTGATGTCGACCCCGGGACCGCTGATGACGGTGTCGCCGACCTTGAGACCCTTCGGGTGAAGGATGTAGGCCTTCTTGCCGTCCTCGTAGTGCAGCAGCGCGATGCGAGCGGAGCGGTTCGGATCGTACTCGATCGTCGCGACCTTAGCGGGCACGCCGTCGTAGTTGCGCTTGAAGTCGATGATGCGATACATGCGCTTATGGCCGCCGCCGCGATGGCGCATGGTGACGCGGCCGTTGTTGTTGCGGCCAGCCTTCTTCTTGATCGGCTCAAGAAGCGGCTTGTAGGGCTTCGAGGTGGTGATCTCGGCGAAATCCGAGACCGTCTGGAAGCGCCTGCCAGGCGACGTCGGCTTGTACTGCTTGATTCCCATTACTTCTCCTTCCGTCCGATTGCCGACGGGCGCATGGGAGTGGGGTTGTGGCCCCCGCCCGCGACTCCGGACTACCACGGATCCGGGTGTATCTATTTAACACCCGCATACAAACATAAGCCCGGGGTTCGCACCCCGGGCTGAAGTGCCGATGACGTAGTTTACGCCTGGTTGCCGAAAATTTCGATGGTATCGCCCTCGGCGAGCGTAACTACAGCCTTCTTCCATGTACGGGTAAGGCCGGGCTGGGCGCGGACGCGCTTGGGCTTCGGCTTGACCCACAGGGTGTTGACGCGGGTGACCTTGACGCCGAAGATGTCCTCCACGGCACGGCGGATCATCGGCTTGTCGGCGCGACGGTCGACTTCGAAAGTGTACTTGTTCATCTCCATCTTGTCGAAGGAAGCCTCAGACACGACGGGGCGGATGATGATGCTGTGAGGATCGTAAACCGACATTTATGCAAGCACCTCCCCAAGGCGGGCAGCGACGGGCTCGGCAAGGACCAGCGCCTTGTTGTCGAGCATGAAGTAGGTATCGATCTCGTGGTCGAACAGGACGGTGACCTCGGGGATGTTGCGGAACGACAGCGCGGTGTCGATGTCGTCCTCGACCAGGACGACGGTGATGCGCTTGCCCTGCAGGCCGAGGTTGTTGATGAACTGCACGGCATCCTTGGTGCGGGGCTTCTCAAAACCGAAACGGTCGATGACAACGAGCTCGTTGTCGGCCAACTTCGCCGAGAGGGCGCTGCGCATGGCGAGCTTGATCTCCTTCTTGTTCATGCGGAAGGAGTAGTCGCGGGGATGCGGGCCGAAGACGACGCCGCCGCCGCGCCACTGAGGAGCGCGGATCGAGCCTTGGCGGGCGCGGCCGGTGCCCTTCTGACGCCACGGCTTGCGGCCGCCGCCGCGCACATCGGAACGGCCCTTGGTGCTGTGGGTGCCCTGACGGTCCTTGGCCATCAGGTAGCGCACGCACTGGTGCATGACGGGGATGTTGGGCTCGATGCCGTAAACGGCATCGGAGACCTCGAGGTCGGCGACCTTCTCGCCGGCCAGGTTTTTGACATCGATCTTGGACATTGCCTATCTCCTTATAAGCCTAGGGCTGCACGTGTCGAGGGCCCGTTAGGCCATACGGACGATGACGAGGCCGTTCTTGGCACCGGGCACCGCGCCCTTGACGAGGATAAGGTTCTGCTCCTCGTCGACGCGCACAACCTCGAGGTTGCGCACGGTAACGCGCTTGTTGCCCATGTGGCCGGGCATCTTGACGCCCTTGAAGACGCGCGAGGGGGTGGAGCACTGGCCGACCGAGCCGGGGGCGCGGTAGTTGTGGGAACCGTGGGTCTTGCGGCCGGCGTCGAAGTTGTGGCGCCTGATGGTGCCCTGGAAGCCCTTGCCCTTGGAGCGGCCGGTGACGTGCACCTTGGCGACGTCGGCGAAGGAGGCGACGGTCACGAGCTCGCCGCAGGCATGCTCCTCGCCTTCGGGGACGCGCACCTCGCGCAGGTGGCGGACCGGCTTGACGCCGGCCTTGGCAAAGTGGCCCTTCATCGGTTTGGTGACGTTCTTCTCCTTAATGTCACCGAAACCGATCTGGACGGCGCTGTAGCCGTCGGACTCGACGGTCTTCACCTGCGACACGGCGCAGGGGCCCGCCTGGATGACCGTGACGGGAACGACCTCGTCCTTGTCGTTCCACACCTGGGTCATCCCGATCTTGCGACCAAGAATCGTGTTGATCATGGTGTTCCTTACCTCGGGCGGTCATGGAACCGGGAGCTGGCCCTTCCAGCTCCATCCAGCGGACCGCAGCGTACATCGGCCATGCAAAAGGCACAGCCGGCGTAGATTACCCTACGGCGGCTGTGCCTACAAGAACCTACACCCTAAAACTAGAGCTTAATCTCAATATCTACACCAGCGGGAAGATCGAGGCGCATCAGCGAGTCGACGGTCGAAGGCGTCGGGTCGAGGATGTCGATGAGGCGCTTGTGGGTGCGCATCTCGAACTGCTCGCGGGAGTCCTTGTTCACATGGGGCGAACGGATGACCGTGTACAGGCTGCGCTCGGTGGGCAGCGGGATGGGACCGGAGACGCGGGCGCCGGTCTGAAGGGCGGTGTCGACGATCAGCTTGGCGGACTGGTCGACGATCTCGTGATCGAAGCCTTTCAGGCGGATCCTGATTTTCTGAGAAGCCAACGTTAAAACCTCCAAATATCAAAGGGACGGCATCAGCCGGGCGCTCGTGCGCCCCCTCCTTTACCTGACTTGCGCAGCGTCGCTTACTTGCCGGACTTGCTGGCGACCTCGTCGGCCACGCTCTTGGGAACAGGCTCGTAAGCGCTGAACTGCATGGTGTACGTGGCGCGGCCCTGTGTTGCGCTGCGCAGGTCGGTGGCATAGCCGAACATCTCGCCCAGGGGCACCTTGGCCTTGATCACCTTTGCGTTCTTGCGGTCCTCCATACCCTCGATCTTGCCGCGGCGGCTCGACAGGTTGCCCATGACGTCGCCCATGTATTGCTCGGGGGTGACGACCTCGACGGCCATGACCGGCTCGAGCAGGACGGGGGCGGAACGACGCAGGGCCTCCTTGACGGCCATCGAGCCGGCAATCTTGAAGGCGGCCTCGGAGGAGTCGACCTCGTGGTAGGAGCCGTCGATGAGCTCGACGCGGATGTCGACCGTCGGGAAGCCGGCGATGACGCCCGTCTCGAGGGCCTCCTGGATGCCCTTGTCGACCGAGGGGATAAACTCCTTGGGAATCACGCCGCCCACAATCTTGCTCTCGAACTCGTAGCCGGTGCCGGCGGGCAGCGGCTCCATGTTGATGACGCAGTGGCCGTACTGGCCGTGGCCGCCTGTCTGGCGGACGAACTTGCCTTCGATGTTCTGGACGGCCTTGCCGGCGGTCTCGCGGTAGGCGACCTGGGGCTTGCCCACGTTGGCCTCGACCTTGAACTCGCGCAGCAGACGGTCGACGATGATCTCGAGGTGCAGCTCGCCCATGCCGGCGATGATGGTCTGGCCGGTCTCGTGGTCGGTGCGCACCTGGAAGGTCGGGTCTTCCTCGGCGAGCTTGGTGAGCGCAAGGCTCATCTTGTCCTGCTCGGCCTTGGTCTTGGGCTCCACGGCGACGTCGATAACCGGATCGGGGAACTCCATGGACTCGAGGATGATCTCGTCGCCCTCGGCGCACAGGGTGTCGCCGGTCGTGGTGTTCTTGAGACCCACCGCAGCGAGAATGTCGCCGGTGGAGGCGCCCGTCACGTCGATGCGGTCGTTGGCGTTCATCTCGAGGATGCGGCCGAAGCGCTCGCGCTGGCCGTTGGAGGCGTTCACCACGTAGGAGCCGGCATCGATATGCCCGGAGTACACACGGAAGAACGTGAGCTTGCCCACGTAGGGGTCGGTTGCGATCTTGAAGGCAAGCGCCGAGAAGGGCTCATCATCGCTTGCGCTGCGCGTATCGGCCTCACCGGTCGCGGGGTCGGTGCCCTCAACCGGCGGCACGTCGAGCGGGCTCGGCAGGTAGTCGACGACGGCGTCGAGCAACTCCTGGACGCCCTTGTTCTTATAGGCGGAACCTACAAGAACCGGGTTGAGCTCGTTGGCGAGCACGCCGGCGCGAATGGCAGCCTTGAGCTTGTCGACGGGGATCTCCTGATCCTCGAGGATCATCTCCATGAGCTCGTCATCGTAGTTCGAGGCGGCGTCAAGCAGCTCATCGCGCTTCTCGGCAGCGATGTCGACGAACTCGGCGGGAATCTCGCCCAATGCCTCGGGATAGGTCATGCCCTTGTCGTCGGCCTTGAAGTCCCATGCGGTCATGGTCACCAGGTCGATGACGCCCCAGAAGTTGTCCTCGGCACCCATGGGAACCTGGATGGCCACCGCGTTGGCGTGCAGGCGCTCCTTCATGGTGTCGATGGCATGCCAGAAATCGGCGCCCACGCGGTCGTACTTGTTGATGAAGGCGATACGGGGAACGTTGAAGTTACGCGCCTGGCGCCACACGGTCTCGGACTGGGGCTGCACGCCGGCAACGGCGTCGAACACGGCCACGGCGCCATCGAGGACGCGAAGCGAGCGCTCGACCTCGGCCGTGAAGTCCACATGGCCGGGAGTGTCGATGATCTGAATACGGTAGGCAGGGCCGTTGTTCACGTCGCCGCCCTTGTGCCAGAAGCACGTAGTGGCAGCGGAGGTGATGGTCACGCCGCGCTCCTGCTCCTGAACCATCCAGTCCATGGTGGCCGCGCCCTCGTGCACCTCGCCGATCTTGTGGGTCTTGCCCGTGTAGTACAGAATGCGCTCGGTCGTGGTGGTCTTGCCAGCATCGATGTGCGCCATAATGCCGATGTTGCGGGTATCGGCAAGATTGTACTTCTTCTTAGCCAATTCAATTCCTCCCTGGAATTACCAGCGATAATGAGCGAAGGCGCGGTTGGCCTCGGCCATCTTGAAGAGGTCTTCGCGACGCTTGATGGAGGCGCCGACGCCGTTGGAGGCGTCGAGGATCTCGTTGGCAAGGCGCTCGGCCATGGTCTTCTCCTTGCGCGCACGCGAGAAGTTCACGATCCAGCGAATGGCGAGCTGGGTAGAACGGCGCGAGTTGACCTCGACCGGCACCTGGTAGGTAGCGCCACCGACACGACGGGGCTTGAGCTCGAGCGTGGGCTTGACGTTTTCCATAGCCTTCTTGAACACGGCGAGGGCGTCCTGGCCGGACTTCTCGGCGACCATATCGAAGGCGCTGTAGACGATGCGCTCCGCGACGGACTTCTTGCCGTCGAGAAGAACCTTGTTGATGAGCTGGGTCACGAGACGGTTGTTATACACGGCATCCGGCATAACCTCGCGACGATGAATCTTAGATGCACGACGCGGCATGATGAATCTCCTCTAGGTATAGCGAGTGTGCGGGATATGCCCGCAGAAAGGATAATCTCGGGCTTGGATTACTTCTTCTTCGGACGCTTCGCGCCGTAGCGGGAGCGAGACTGCATGCGGTTGTTCACCGCAGCGCAGTCATAGGCGCCACGAATGATCTTGTAACGCACACCAGGGAGGTCGCGCACGCGGCCGCCGCGGACGAGCACGATGGAGTGCTCCTGCAGGTTATGACCCTCGCCGGGGATGTAAGCGGTGACCTCGATACCGTTGACCAGGCGAACACGAGCCACCTTGCGCAGAGCCGAATTCGGCTTCTTGGGGGTGGTGGTGAACACGCGGGTGCACACGCCGCGCTTCTGCGGGTTATGCTGCAGCGCCGCGTTCTTGGACTTCGCAGGCTTAGACTTGCGGCCCTTGAGGACCAGCTGGTTAATTGTAGGCAAAGCGTACTCCTTCTTCTGATGATTCCAGCTTTATACTTGGTGCAACGGCTTGAATCGAGGCGTCAGCATCCACCTTCGAAACACGCGAATCAGAACTGTACGCTCCCAAAGGTGGGATGTCAACACACCACGCGCCCGGGCGT
>CAZUFB010000005.1:0-2201 GCA_964619775.1 uncultured Coriobacteriaceae bacterium | reverse complement strand
GATTCCTCGCCGAATCTCCACAAGTGCTTGACGCAGGGATGATACGCGAAGACGTGCTCTGGGAAAAGAACCGTCGGAGCGAAATCTCGAGATCGCGAGCGCGATGCAAACGCTTGTTCACGCATGCTGGCAGTTTAGCTGCGCTCAGACCCGTCATGGGCAGCGCCGTTTTTATGCTATGGTCGCTGCCGTTCCTATGCCACGGTCGCCGCCGTTCTTATCCGAACGATGATGCAGCATGAAGCGCCGGCGCAGCGCAAAGCGCCGGCATGGCTCTACCCGTCTCGGGCAGCCGTCTTGCGCAAGGACCTCACCGCAGTGACGCAGATGACGAGGCCGATGGTGAGCTCGAGCCAGTATGGCAGCCACGGCGCAAGGTCGTAGATAAGATCGCTCCCGATCGTTCCCATGACGTTATAGACCGCATGCATAAGCATCGACGGCATAATCGACCCGCTCGCATGCGCAACATATCCGAGGAACAAGGCGAGCACGAAGGTGTAGATACCCTGCGTAAGATTCATATGGAAGCACGCGAAGGCGAACGCCTGAATCACATTCGCAACCGCGAAGGGAATGCCCGCGCGCGAAAGATAGGTAAGGCCCAAACCGCGAAAGCCGGTCTCTTCCACAAGCGGCGGCAGCACGATGGTCGCGACGAACCACATGACGCCGTACTCCGTGATGCCAGACCCTTCCACGAGCGATTGATACTCATCCATCGCAGCGGGAAGGAGCAGAAGCACGAGAACCATGATGAAGGTGGTTACGAACTGCATCCCGATGCCGAGCATGATCGCATCGATCCACGTGCGGCGCGGAATATCGTGAACGCGAAACGACACCCCCTGCGGCGATGCCGATGGTTGCGCGCCATCTGGCTGGATAGCGGGTTGGATAGGAGACGCGAGTTCGTCTTGCCCGAACGCGACCCCATCAAGCGACTCCAGATACGCTGCTGTACGCGCTCGCGCGAGGTAATGGCTGCGCCAGCGCATAAGAAGCACCCAGATGAAAAACGGAAAACCGAACAGCAGATACACGACGGCCGAATACAGGTTCAAATGATCATTCAGAAAGAAATATGCCTCGCGGACTGCGGAAAATCCGCCGAATGAATATGCGACGCGTTCGACGGCGGAGAGCACGACCGTACTCGATATCGAGGGGAGCACGATGAGCAGCAAAAACACCGCTATGGCAAGGAGCAGGTTGCCGATACGGCTTGTCCATGTCCTTTCTGCTTCCATGATGCTCCTCGCACGTCCTCGAAGGTAGCTGGCAATGGGGCGATGATACCCTCACCCATACACTGTAATCACGGTGTCACATATGTTGCGGAATCGAAACGATACCGATCCGTCGTCGCGACCGGAAGCGCATGCCGTGCCGCGACCGATTCCAAACCAAAAGCGGAGCGCCCCGAAGGACGCCCCGTCCATACGACCGGCGTTTATCCATGGCGCGCGTTGCGGCAGAGCGGAGCCGGGGCGGCGCGTCCGCTCCGGCGTATACCCTTGCAGCAGCACAACGATGTCGCCGACGGTACCGCCATCCTGCGCATTCGCAGCGGAGCCCGCATAGCAACACGCCCGGAGCGCGCATGCGTCCCGGGCGTGTGCAACGCGACCGTATAGAAATCAGGCGAAAGGCTATTCCTCGTCGATATCCGTGGAGTCATCGCCCTCCACAAGCTGGTTCAACAGCTCGTCGAGCGAAGCCATGTCCTCGTTGATGATGCCCGCGGTGTCCGAGCCCTTTGTCGCGCTCTCGGCGGTGCCGCCGATCATCTCCTCATCGGAATCATAATGGTGGCGCGGCGCGCTCGTGCCCAGCAAGATATCATCAGGGCCATCCGGGCTGAACACCATCTGCAGCAGCTGCGAGAGGTCTTCCTCATCCGCCACGTCCTCGCTGCTATCGAGGATGTAGAGCAGGTTGCGCGCCTCCAAGCCATCGCGGAGCTCTTCGATCGCCTTCGCGCCGATACCGTCGATGCGCAGCAGGTCCTCTTCGCTCTTGCCCACCAAATCGCCGACTGTCTCGATGCCCACCTCGCTGAATTTATTGGTCCAGCGCTGGCTCACGCCCAGATCGTCGAAGAGGTACAGGCGAGCGTCTTCGGACGAGATGGTGCGCCCGTTGCGGGTGAACGAACCGTCCGCTCCGCCGTACTCGTCGAAACCGACCCAGTCGGTCTG
>CAZUFB010000004.1:53353-61790 GCA_964619775.1 uncultured Coriobacteriaceae bacterium | reverse complement strand
CAAGATACTCTCAGGTTCGACGCCCTTCTCACGTACACAACTTACGCACATGTGTATATCCAATTGCGCAGTACGCGGCTACAGAGCGTCGATGGCCGTCTCGACCTCTTGTGCCTCGTCGCCTTCTACCAGGCGGAACACATAGCGGGTACGGCGTGTCACGAGCGTGAAGGTGCCCTCGTCGCCTTCTTCGATCAACCCAGAGGAGGTGCGCAGGATGTCGCGCGTGGCACGCAGGCCGCCCGGTTCGCGATAGACCAGGCAGCGTACCTGGGCGACCCACAGGTCGCCGCCCATCGCGTCGTCGGCAAAGGTGGCCCTTCCATAGGCTCCCACATAGGCGCAACGCCAGTTTGTGGACCCCAGGGGCGTGCCCGACGGGTCGGTCAGGCTTTCGATGCAGACAAGGCCTTTCTCGCGCACGCGCCATACCTGCCCGTGCATGAGCACGACGTCGTCTTCCACCGGCTTAAAAAGCTCGGTCTCACCGCTGTCAACCATGTGCGTGTCCTTCCTCGGCATGCCGCTGCCAGCATCTGCTTTCGACGGCGTACCGCACCGGGTGCGGCTTGGTTTCTTATGGTAGCGCACCCAAACCGCTGCTTTGTGGAGTCTTGCCGTTGCGGTTGTGAATGACCTGTGAGCAAAGCACGAACGGCGACTACCTTTCAAAAATGTGCTTGCGCGGGGCGGCCCCGTCCCGTATAGTGCTTTCCTGCACGCGGACATGGCTCAGTTGGTAGAGCACAACCTTGCCAAGGTTGGGGTCGCGGGTTCGAGCCCCGTTGTCCGCTCCATGCTCAACCGAAGGGCCGGCTCGTTCCGGCCCTTTTGCTACGGCGACGTCGCCAAGTGGTAAGGCAGAGGCCTGCAAAGCCTTTACCCCCAGTTCGAATCTGGGCGTCGCCTCCACCGCCCGCACCGGGCCGCACCCGCGCCAGCCTGCGCGGGGCGGCCCGTCTTCGTTTCCGGGGCGGCTTGGTCGGTCGGACCTTGTTCCCGATGCACGGCTGGAGGTCGCGATGCCCGGCTCGCACAGATCGTCCCCCGACTGCCGCGGCCATGCGCCGCGTCCCGGCGACCCCGTACCCGGCGCCGCATCCGAGGGCGGCCACGGCGGCTTGCATCCGCCGCACCGCCTGCAGCACGAGGCGTCCCGGCGGCTCCACGACCTGCTCCACGCCGAGGAGGCGGAGGGGTTGCCCGACACGACGCTCGACGCCGCGCCGGCCCCCGACCCTTCTGCGCACATAGGCTGGCACGAGGTCGCGGGGCCGTCGGAGGACGTGCGCGCGGCGCAGGCGACCTTGGCCATCAAGTCGTCGATCATCGTCCGGGCGGGTCGGTTGGCGCTTGCGAGCGGCACGGGGGGATACCGCGTGCGACAGATCCTCGACCGCGTGAGCGCAGCGCTCAAGGTGGAGTGCCGCGCCGACGTGACCCTGATGAGCATCGACCTTACGGTGACCGACGGCCCCAATTCGTTCACCGAGGTCGTCTCCCTCACCGAGACCGGCGTGAACACCGAGCGCATCTGGCGTCTCGAGGGCTTCGTGTGCGACCTCGAGAAGTACGCCTCCCACCTTACCGTGGCCGACGTGCACGGCATGCTTGACGCCATCGAGGCCCGTTCGGGGCGCTACTCGGCCCTGCAGTCGGGAATCGCGGCGGCCTTCGCATGCTGCGCGTTCGTCTTTTTGCTCGGCGGCGGGCCGGTCGAGATGCTGTGCGCCGGGGTGGGCGCGGGGGCGGGGCAGTGGCTGCGCAAGGTCATGCTCGGGCGCCGCATCAACCAGTTCGCCACCACGATGGCCGCCGTCGCGGTCGCATGCCTGCTCTACCTGGCTTCCTTGGCCGCCGTCTCGCTGGGCGACCCGGAGGTCATGGGCCTGCACGAGGCCGGCTACATCGGGGCGATGCTCTTCGTCATCCCGGGTTTCCCGCTCATCACCTCGGGGCTCGACATCGCCAAGATGGACCTGGCCTCGGGGCTCGAGCGCCTGGCGTACGCGGTGTGCATCATCGCGGTGGCCACGTTGGCGGCCTGGTTCGTCGCCAAGATCGTCACGCTGCAGCCTGCCGAGCTCGTCGCGCCCGAGCTGCCGGCGGTCGCGCTCGCCCTGTTGCGCGTCGTCGCGAGCTTCGTGGGGGTTTTCGGCTTCTCGGTGCTGTTCAACTCCACGCCGCGCATGGCGGCCACGGCGGGGGCCATCGGGGCCGTCGCCAACACCGTGCGCCTCGAGCTCGTCGACCTTGCGTCGTTTTCGCCCGAGGCGGGCGCGCTCGTAGGCGCGCTCGTGGCCGGGCTCGTCGCTGGGGCGGTCGCCCTGCGGGTGCGCATGCCCCGCATCTCGCTCACGGTCCCCAGCATCGTCATCATGGTGCCGGGCCTCTATCTCTACCAGGCGATGTACTACATGTGCGACTTCGACGTGGTGAACGCTATGGGGTGGGCCATGCGTGCGGCGGTGGTCATCGTCTGTCTGCCGATCGGCCTCGCCCTGGCGCGCGTGCTGACCGATGCGAGCTGGCGTTACGACGGCTAGTGCGGGGTTGCTGCGGTAATATGGAGGCCTTATGGAGAACTGGACGTCTTTCAGGCTTCGGTAGCAGGCGCATCGCGGGACGGCCGTTAGGGGACAATAGTCCAACGTGCGCATGCGCGTCCGACGCCGCGCCCGGAGGACGCCGCCCGTCTCTCCGAGATGCGGCGCCGGGTTCCGTCCAAATGCCCCAAGGAGGCGTCCGCGTTGATTCAAGAGCTCGTAGCCGCGTTCTCTACCCCGGAAGCGTTTGTCCAGCTGCTGATCCTGGCGTTTATGGAAATCATCCTGGGTATCGACAACATCGTGTTCATCTCCATCACCTCCGACCGCCTGCCTGCGGCCAAGCAGCACATCGGCCGCCGGCTTGGCTTGGCTGCCGCCATGGTGACGCGCATCTGCCTGCTGTTCACTTTGGGTTGGATCATGCGCCTTACGCACCCTCTGTTTGTCGTCGGGCCGGTCGAGGTGACCGGCAAGGGCATCATCCTGCTGCTGGGCGGCATCTACCTCATCTACAAAGGCGTCGCCGAGGCGCGCGAGATGCTGCTGCTCACCGAGGAGCGCGAGGAGCACGGCCACCCCGACCACAAGCCGAAGCCCCCGCTGACGCTGCCGCGTGCCGTGGCCACCATCGCGGTGATGGACATCGTGTTCTCGCTCGACTCGGTCATCACGGCGGTCGGCATGGTCGACCATGTGGTCATTGCCGCGATCGCCATCGTCATCGCCATCGTCTTCATGATGACCTGTGCCGACGTCGTGTCCAACTTCATCAACCGCAACCCCGAGATCAAGCTGCTCGCGCTGTTCTTCATCATGGCAATCGGCGTGCTGCTCATCGTCGAGTTCTTCGGCTTCGAGGAGATCGGCGGCATGGAGATCAAGTGGTTCGTCTACTTCGCGATGTTCTTCTCGCTGATCGTGACGCTGCTGCAGATGCGCTACAACCGCAACCTCCAGAAGATGCACGACGAGATTGCGGCCCACGAGGAGGCCCTCGAGTCGGGCGACCCTGCGGCCCGCGCCAAGGAGGCCGAGCGCCTGAAGGCCCTTGAGAAGGCTGCGGCCGAGCAGGGGGATTAAGACTAGGGCGGTCTGCAAACGCCGTGCACCGGTCTGCGTTCGGGCTCGCGCGCCCCTTCACGCGTTGTCACGTGCTGTCCTCGTGCGCCTCGCTCGGCAATTCCGCAGGCCGCCGTAGATTCGTCCTTGCCGTCCGGCCTTGCACGGGGCCGGGCGGCGGTGCGTGTGCACGGGCGGGTCGGGAGGCGGCCGACCTGCCCTGCGGGCGCTTTCCGCGCCCACCGTGCGACAAGGGCCGCGCCCCGACCTGCAGACGGCAGGAGGGGCGCGGCCCTTGCGCGTTTGCGCCTGCGGAGGAAACGCCGGGCGCGGCTATGCGCCGAGCGGCGAGAGGGCGCCCGCCACCGTGCGAAAGCCGCCGGGGACGACGCGCGCGGTGAAGGGGGTCGTGGCCCCCTCGATGACTTCGCCGTCGTACTGCATGGGGAAAGGCGGGTCGCACGCCACGGTGACCTCGCGGGCGTGGTAGAAGTCCACGTTGGGGTAGGCGCTCTCGTTTCCGTGGGCGAAGACGCTGCCGATGATCGCCGGCAGCAGCTCCACGGAGTTCTTGGCGGAGAGCACTGCGACGTCGAGCAGCCCGTCGGTGGGCGAGGAGCCGGGGATGAACTCGGCGGTCTGGTTGACGGTCGCCCAGTTGGCCACGAGCACGCAGATGCCTTCGGCCTCGATGCGCCTGCCGTCGACCGACAGCTCGAAGTGCGAGGTGCCCGGGTCGAGGTTGCCCAGCGCGGCCAGATAGTAGCTGAGCGGCCCGAAGAGCGCCTTGAGCCCGGCCGAACCCTGTATGATGCTCGCGTCGTAGCCTGCGCCCGCCATGCTGAGGAACCCGCGCCGCTGCAGCATCCCCGAGGCGTCGCGGTACTCGAACTCGCACAGGTCGAGGTCGACGTGGCGGCCGTTGCGCAGCGTGTCGGCCAGGGCCGGGGGGTCGAACGCGTTGCCGATGTTGTTGGCCAGCAGGTTGGCCGTGCCCGAGGGAAACACGAGCACCGGCACGCCGCTGCCCCGCACGGCGTAGGCCACGTCGGCCACCGTGCCGTCGCCGCCCGAGGCGACGATCGCGTCGAAAGACTCGGCGTCGGCGAGAAGCTCGGACGCGGGAAGCTCCGGGGAGGTGGCGCGCATCACGACCTCGTCGCCCGGTCCGATGAGCGCGCGCTGGAAGGCGAAGACGTCGTCCGAACGCGGCCCCGAGACGGTATTGTGGATGATGAGGGTTCTCAAATCGCACGTCCCAACTCTAGTAGAATCGTACGGAAACGCCGTGCGGCCGCAGGCTCCCTGCGCCGCATCCCCTATTCTACCCGCTTTAGCGTTGCCGGATGGAGTCGTTACGGTGCTCATCACTACCGATGCCCAGCTTGCCTCGTTTGTCGACCGAGCCTCGGCCTGCAGGGTCGTCGGCGTCGACACCGAGTTCATGCGCGAGAAGGTCTACCACCCCAGGCTCTGCCTCATCCAGCTGGGGACCGACGAGGAGCAGGTCGCCGTCGACCCGTTCGCGGTGCACGACACCGCCCCGCTCGTGCGCCTGTTCTCCAACCCCTTCGTCACGAAGGTGTTCCATGCCTGCTCGCAGGACGTCGAGGTCCTGCTGGCCTACTGCGGCGTGGTACCTCGCCCGCTGTTCGACACGCAACTCGCCCTGTCCTACGTCAGCGACCGCTACCAGATGGGCTACGGTGCGCTTGTCGAGGAGTACTGCGGCGTGAGCCTGCCCAAGACCGAGTCGCTCACCGACTGGTCGCACCGCCCGCTCGACGACGCGCAGCTTTCCTATGCTCTCAATGACGTGCGCTACCTGCCTGCCATCTGGCGCACGATGCGCGCGCGGCTCGAGGAGCTCGGCCGTACCGCGTGGGTGGAGGAGGAGTTCCGCCGCCTCGAGGACGAGCGGGCCTACGTCCACGACCCGCGCGAGGCCTATCGGCGCGTGAAGCGCGTCGGGTCGCTGTCGCGCCGCCAGCTCGCCGTGGCGCGCGAGGTGGCGGCCTGGCGCGAGCGGCGCGCCGACGCCGTGGACCGGCCGCGGCGCTGGGTCCTCTCCGACGAGCTGGTGGTCGAGGTCGCCCGGCGCACGCCCTCGTCGATGGGGGAGCTGCTGCGCGTCCGCGGGGTGGGCGACCTCGATCCCGAGACGCAGTCCCGGATCCTCGATGCGTGTCGTGCGGGGTTGGCGTGCCCTGCGGAAGAGTGCCCCCAGGTCGAGCACCACGCCCGCCCGTCGCTGGACGCCGAGTGCGTGTGCGACCTGATGTACGCCTTGACGCGCATGGTGGCCGAACAGCAAGGGATGGCCTCGTCGGTGCTTGCCTCGCGCGACGACCTGGCGGCGTTTCTGGCCGACCGCACCGGGTCGCGCCTGGCGTCGGGGTGGCGTCGCGAGGTGCTCGGCGACGTCCTCGAAAGCCTGCTCGACGGCGAGGTTGGGCTCACGGTGAAGGACGGGCGCGTGGAGCTTCTCTAAAGCGGCCTGCAGGCCGCCGCGCTGTTTCCGCCGTGCCCGCGTGCCCCTTTGCGCGCGTCGTTCGCCGACTTGCGCGGCAATTCTGTGGATTGCCCGGGTTCGCGCGTCGCCCGCCGCCTTGCGGCGCACCGTCGCGTCCTGCGGGGCGCGGCGGGGTATAAGGCCACGAAAGGTTTTCCGTTCCCGAGAAGCAAAGGTGCCCCGATGGAGCTGTCCTACCTTTCCCTCATCGTCCTGTCGCTTGTGCTGGGCCTGGGGACCCAGTGGTACATCAAACACACGTTCAAACGCTGGTCGAAGGTCGACATCGACTCGCGCGAGACCGGCTCGCAGGTCGCCCGGCGCTTCCTCGACAGCGAGGGGTTGTCGGGCGTTCCCATCCGCCCCAACGGCGGCGGCGACCTGTCCGACTACTACGACCCGCGCTCCGACGCGCTCTACCTGTCGGACACCAGCGAGCACGGACGCTCGGTCGCCAGCATGGCCGTCGCCTGCCACGAGGCCGGGCACGCCGTGCAGCACGACAAGGGCTACCTGCCCGCACGGATCCGCACGGCGCTCGTGCCGGTCGTCAACGTCGGCTCGCAGTTGTGGATGTTCGTGCTTCTCGCAGGCATCCTCGTCCAGCTGACCCAGCTCATCTACGTGGGCATCATCCTGTTCGCCTTCGTCGTGGCGTTCGAGCTGGTGACGCTGCCGGTGGAGTTCGACGCCTCGGCGCGTGCGATGAGGTTCGTCTCGTCGGATATGCGCATCAGCCCCGAGCAGGCGCAGGGGGCCCGCAAGATGCTCACCGCGGCGGCGCTCACCTACGTGGCGTCGGCCCTGACCTCGATCCTGCAGCTGCTCTACCTGCTGCAGCGCAACCGCGAGTAGGGGACCGCCATGCCGTGGAACCTGACGGGGACGTCGGGCGAGGCGCGGGGCCGCAGGCCCTACGCGGGCTCGGGCGCAGCCCCCGCGCAGCCTTCGGGCACCTCCGGGGCGCTCAGCGTCTCGGAGGCGCTGTCGCGTGCGAAGGGCGCTCTGGAGGGAATGGTCCTCGTCGTCGAGGGCGAGGTCTCGCAGTTCAGGGACAGCCCCGCCTACAAGGCGGTGTACTTCCCGCTCGCCGACCCCGGCGGCGTCATGGACTGCATGATGTGGCGCAACCGCTATGCGGCCGCCGGCGTCGAGCTGCGTCCCGGTCTCAGGGTGCGCCTCACGGGGCGCTTCTCGGTGTATCCGGCAAAGGGCCGCATGCAGTTCGAGGTCTTCAAGCTCGAGCCGGCAGGCGAGGGCGACCTGCGCGAACGCGTGGCGCGCCTGGCCCGCAAGCTTCAGGCCGAGGGGCTGATGGACCCGGCGCGCAAGCCGCCGGTACCGGCCTTCTGCCAGCGGGTGGCCGTGGTCACCTCCCCGCACGGCAAGGTTAAGGACGACGTGGCGCGCACCCTGCGCCGGCGCAACCCGATGGTCGAGCTGCTCTACTGCGCCGTGCCCGTGGAGGGCGCCGCCGCGGCGGCCCAGATGGCGCAGGCGTTGCGCGTGGCCGAGGCCGCCCGACCCGATGTCATCCTGCTCGTGCGTGGCGGGGGTTCCTATGAGGACCTGATGCCCTTCAACGACGAGGGTCTGGCCCGTGCGGTGGCCGCATGCCGCGTGCCGGTGGTGACCGGCATCGGGCACGAGCCCGACACCACGATCTGCGACATGGTGGCGGCGCGGCGGGCGAGCACGCCCACGGCTGCCGCCGAGTCGGTGGCGCCGGCCGCCTCGGAGCTGCTCGCCGGCCTCGACGCGACCTGGCGGCGCGCGGGGGAGGCGTTGCGGCGCGACCTGGCGGCGCGCGGGCGCGTGCTCGACGTCCTGGCGGCCCGCCCGGCGCTCGCCGACCCTCTGCGCACCCTCGTGGAACAGCGCCGCGAGCGGCTCGACTTTGCCCACGACCGCCTGGTGGGCGCCCTGCCCGACATGGTCGAGGCGCGCCGGTCCGAGACGGCCCGTGCGGCCCTGCGCCTTGCGGCGGCGGCCCGCCGGCTCTGCCCGCTGCGCGCGGCCGGGCTCGACGGGGCGGCCAAGCGCCTGCATGCCCTGGGCGCTTGCGGGCTGCTCGCGGGCCCTGCGCGCGGGCTGGCGGTCGCCGCGGGGCGTCTGGAGGCCCTCTCGCCGCTGGCGGTCATCGCGCGCGGCTACGCCATGGCGCTCGACGGGGAGGGGCGGGTCGTCTCAAGCGTGGCCCGGGCGGCCTCCGGCGACGCGCTCACGGTCCGGGTGTCAGACGGCGAGCTTGACTGCCGGGTCGAGGGCGTGCGCGCCGAGCCTGCGGCGCAAAGACGGTAAGGCCGCTGCGCGCGGC